>JAUVTM010000184.1 GCA_030601545.1 Syntrophobacterales bacterium | reverse complement strand
CGGACCGTGAGTCATCTCGTTGGTGCCACCATGAGAAGCTTCGGTGTCGATGCGCAGGTTATGGAGACCTACAAGGGGTTGAAACTTGGCAAACAGTACACTTCAGGCAAAGAATGCTTTCCTTGCCAGGTTACTTTAGGAGATGTTCTTTACCATCTAGAGCGCGAAAAAGAGAGGCTGGGAGAGGCTTTTAGAGCTGAGAACTATCTCTATTTCATGGCGGAATCCGGCGGCCCATGCCGATTCGGCATGTACAACAAGTTGCACCGGATCATCATGGATTCGATGGACGGCTTTAGCAAGACTCGCATCGCCTCCATCACCGCTGAAGATTCCTATGCTCTCGGAGGATTAATGGCGCCGGAGGTGGGCACAAACTTCCGTAGAAGCGCATACGTGGGCCTTGTCATCGGCGACGTTCTCGATCGTATGCTTTGGCGCACGCGCCCATATGAGCAAGAGGCAGGACTGGCAGAGGACTATCTTGAAAAAGCCCTTTCCATCATGTGCCAGGAAATGGAAACCCACGGTCGCAAGAAAAGATTCCACCGCATCTTGAGCACCCTGGAGCAGATAGTCAAAAAAGCCAGAAATATCGTAGATCCGAGCATCCCGCCCAAACCGCTCATCGGCATGGTCGGCGAAATCTACTTGCGCAGCCACCGGCAATCAAACCAGGATCTTATCAAACTCCTGGAGAGCCACGGCGGGGAGGTAGTCAACGCCTCTATTGCCGAGTGGATCAACTATGTCTCTTATGACAATATGCTCAAGGCAAAAAGAGAGGTCGTTTTTGCCCTCAAGAAACGTGACCTCAAGAGTCTTCGGCTGCATTTTCGAGATTGGCTGAAAAACCGCACTGAACTAGCCTACCAATATTTCCGCATGGATCAGATTTACCGCAGGGTGAGAAAACATCTCCCTATCCACGAAGATCACAGGATCAGTACTTTAGAAAGGCAGCTTGACAATGATCGCCTTTTTTCTTTCAAAATTGGCACTGAAGCGGGCCTGAGCATCGGTGGCGCCCTGGAATACTGCCGGCATGGTTATGATGGCATCGTCAATGTATTTCCTTTCACCTGTATGCCCAGTACCATGTGTTCAGCCATTCTGAAACCTAACCTGGACAGAATGAATATCCCTTACATTGATGCCGCCTATGACGGCACCTACCAGCCCAACCTCGAGGCAATTATCCACACCTTTATGTATCAGGCCACGCAGCATCAGCAAAATCGTTTGGCTTCAAAATCAGCTGGCAGCTAGCAACTGGCAGCTGGCAGCAACTCTTGATTGGCGGCAAGGTATTTATCTGCTCGCTGCCTGCTGTCCGCTGCCTGCTGAATGCTCTATGCTTTAATTCCCTTGCTTTTCCCCCCACCCCTGGTTTATCTTATCCACCTAATTACAGCTTCCCTTCACATATCGGCTGGAGGAAAAAACTGTGTCTTCATTATTTGTAAGGAGGTGAACTGCCAAGAGTAGGGCGGAATTACATCATGGGCCGACAAATGCTAATCAACGCCGAGGAGCCGGAGGAATATCGCCTGGCCATTGTCTCTGGTAAGAAGCTGGAAGAGTTCTACGTTGAGACTACCACCCGCGAAAACACGCGGGGCAATATCTACAAAGGAGTGGTGGTCAATATTCAGCCTAGCCTCCAGGCCGCCTTCGTTGACTTCGGTACCGAAAAAAACGGCTTTCTCCAGCTGCCTGAGATTCACCCAGAATACTACCAACATGAACCGCCTGAAGAGGGAAAGCGCGCTCGCATTCAAGAGGCCCTGCGGCCTGGCCAGGAACTCATGGTTCAAGTGGTAAAAGAGGCAACTCCTACCAAGGGTGCTTTCCTGACCACCTATGTCTCTTTGCCGGGCCGCTACCTCGTACTGATGCCTGGGAGCAAACACGGCGGCATTTCCCGGCAAATTGAAGACGAACGGCAACGGCAGCGGTTGCGACAGATTATCTCCCAACTGTCCGTGCCCGACGACATCCATCTCATCGTCCGTACCGCGGGTGAGAATAGAACGAAGCGTGACCTGTCTCGTGATTTTCGTTATCTGCTCCGGCTGTGGAAGAATATCAAGGCCAATACCCAAGAAGTGTCGGCTCCAGCCTTGCTCTATCAGGAAAGAGACCTCACAATCCGTGCAATCAGAGATTATTTCACCGCCGACATCAAGAAAATCCGGGTTGATAACAAAGAGGTGTACAAACGGGTCAAGGATTTTATGGCTGTGGTCTCACCTCGCCATCGCTGGCTGGTCAAACTCTACAAGGAAAAGCGACCCATTTTCGCCGAATATGAACTTGAGAACCAGATTGAGACCATCTATGGCAACAGGGTTCACTTGAAATCAGGAGGGTTCCTGGTAATCGATACTACTGAGGCTCTGGTGGCCGTGGATGTGAACTCGGGGAGGTCCAGCCGCGAGAAGAAACTTTGGGAAACCGCCTTCAAAACCAACATGGAGGCGGCGGTCGAAGTTCCACGACAACTGCGCCTCCGCGATCTAGGCGGGTTGGTGGTCATCGATTTCATTGACATGAGGGACGCCAAGCATATTCGCCAGGTGGAAATAGCTCTAAGGGAGGAGTTCAAGAAAGACAGGGCCAAAACAGAGATGGGGCGAATCAGCAAGTTCGGCCTGATGGAGGCCTCGCGTCAGAGGCTGCGTCCTTCTGTGCAGTCCAGTTCGTATGTGTCTTGCCTCCGCTGCAGCGGAACAGGTGTGGTTCGATCCACTGAGGCTACCGCTCTGGTCTATCTGCGAAAAATCTGGTTGGAACTCAGCCGTGGCAAAGCCAATCAGGTGCACGGCTACTTTGCCAAGGAGGTAGCTGACTATCTCTTGAACAAGAAACGAGCCGAACTTCTGAAACTGGAGAGCCGATACGGTGCAAACATTCAAATTGAGGGGCGCCAAGACATCACACCCGGCGAAGGTCAGCTGAAGTTTTCCCAAGCTGAGGTAGGGGCTTAAAAAAATAAAGGATCCGGGCCCGGAGGGGCTTTGAGCCAACCCCAGTGGGATTTTAGATCTGAGAATGCAGATTTCAGATTTAAAAGCTCAAGATCTCCCGGTAAGAATGCATGCACCTCAATCTGCAATCACCAATCTGAAATCATAAATCATTCATAGGCTGGCCCAGTGGACCAGGTTTTCTATGACTAAATAACTTTAAACAATAACCATTCTCTTCACCGTTGCCACCACCTCATCAGGGTCATCCACTTGCTGGATCAGGTCCAGATCCTCCGGCGATATTTTTCCTGTCTCCAACAACCGATCGCGTATCCAATTTATCAAACCTGTCCAATAATCATTACCCACCAGGATTACCGGAAATGGCTTGATGCGGTCTGTCTGAATGAGGGTGAGCGCCTCGAACAGTTCATCCAGGGTTCCAAAACCGCCGGGGAACACCACATAGGCCTGAGCGTATTTTATAAACATCACCTTGCGGACGAAGAAGTATCTGAAGTCCAGCCTGACGTTAGCATAGGTATTCGGCTGTTGCTCCATGGGTAACTGAATGTTGAGACCCACGGAACGAACTCCCCCTTCGGCCGCCCCCCGGTTTGCCGCCTCCATCAAGCCGGGACCACCACCGGTAATCACATGAAAGCCATCTTCCGCAAAGAGACGGGCAATGGTTCTTGCTTTTTTGTATAAAGGATCATCCGGCCCAATTCGGGAAGAACCAAAAATGGATACAGCCGGATAGATCTCTGCCATTGTCTCGAAGCCATCAACAAATTCGGCGATAATCCGAAAAAGCCGCCAGCTTTCCTGCATGGTAAAATCATCGATGGGATATTGCCGATTCAGCATCTTTTTACTCCCGTTGGTTATTACTGATTGGGGCATGTTTTTTCACTGCCTCAAACCTCAAGCGAAGCGCTCCTCCAACCTCCAACTTATTGGCTGCCTGCTGCAAGCTGTCCGCTGCCAGCTGTATTTCTCCATGCTCTATGCCCCAACAAAAAAAGCGGGAATAACCCGCCTAAAATAGCCTTCTCCACAAAATCTTCAAATTATCCAGGCTATACAGATGAACGAGGCATATGCTTCAAGTCTTGCAGATATTCATTGACAAGCCGTTCTTGATCACCGCTTTCGATCGCCTTTCGTATGCTCTCCGCAGCTATCCTCACCGCCTCACCAATCACTTCGACCCGGAGCTGGTTTCTGGCCCGCTGAGCGCTATAAGCGGCCTCAAGTTTGGCCTTCTCAAGAATCTGCTCAGCGGTTTGTTTGGCGTTTGCGATGATCTTGTCGCGTTCCCTTTCGCCATGCTCGCCAATAAGACCCTGCAGTTTTTGGATTTCTTGATCAAACGCCTCAAGGCGATTTTCCACCTCCTCCAACTCCTGCCCAGCCTGCTGACAGGCCTGCTCGGTGCCCTGAAGTTGTTCGCGAATCACCCTGGCGGACTTCTGGAAAAAACTGCTGAGTGGC
>JAUVTM010000214.1 GCA_030601545.1 Syntrophobacterales bacterium | reverse complement strand
CGCCCGAAGGGTGGGAGTCCGAAGGACAAATCATAAATCATACAGAAAGGGATTTGAGATTTGAGAATGCAGATTTTAGATTGAAGGGCTTAGTACCTCACCGTAAGGAATGCATGCAGCCTCAATCTGCAATCTACAATCATAAATCATATGAAAGTGGCCCCTTGATTTTGTCAGTCGGAGGCGATAAGTGATGTAGTATCCTATTCCCACCAGTTTGGTGTATCATATTCTCTGGTCCGCTAGTCCGGGTATTCCATGAATTGCTGTCGCGAGACCACGAAGATGGGCGTGCCACCTGGCAACCGCAGGGTGTTGGTTCCGAGGCGTACCTGAACGGTACGTCGCAGGGGCCGACACCCGAGGACGCCGGGAAGGACGGCCATATCCGTGGTCGCAGCAAGTGATTCATGAAATATCCGGACTAAAGATAAGGAGAACTAGCCATGGAGACGAAAAAAGTGGCGCGTGCCGTAATCT
Source organism: Syntrophobacterales bacterium (assembly GCA_030601545.1). Lineage (GTDB taxonomy): Bacteria > Desulfobacterota > Syntrophobacteria > BM002 > BM002 > BM002. The sequence goes on along the minus strand of JAUVTM010000214.1, from coordinate 3,440 downwards.
TGGTGGCCATTGCGGTTGCCTTATCGCCGTTCTTTATCCCGGTCGGCATTTCAAAATGCTTTCCAGCCCAACACATGGTCAATGTCCTCAGTGCGGTCATGCTTGGACCTGCCTATGCGGTGGCCATCGCTACCATCGCAGGCATCATCAGAAATATGATGGGCCTCGGAACTCTTCTGGCTTTTCCGGGTGGAATGATTGGTGCCTTGCTGGCAGGTCTTGTCTATCGCGCCTCCAAGAATATCTATTTAGCCGGACTCGGAGAAGTCATCGGCACCGGAATCTTGGGCTCCCTTGCCAGCGTTTGGATCGTAGCGCCTATCTTGATGGGCAAAGCTATGGCGCTGGCCACCTTGATGATAGCCTTCAGTGTCAGCACCCTCGGGGGAACAATCATTGCTATCATCGCTCTCCACCTTCTGCGTAAGGGGGGGATCTGGGAGCCGTGATCCATTTGCGCGCCATACGTTATCGCTATCCCCACACTGGGTGGGTATTGAAAGGAGTCGATTTCTCAGTAAAAGATTCCGAGTACCTCTTCATTGGAGGTGCCAATGGCTCTGGGAAGTCGACCCTCGCTTATCTTTTCAACGGCCTCATTCCTCACTTCTTCGGCGGCACCCTGCAGGGCACCGTGACCATTGATGGCCTCAACACCCTGGAGAAAAAAGTCTTCGAGCTTTTTTCTCACGTGGGCCTTGTTTTGCAAAATGCCGATGCCCAACTCTTCAACAGCACTGTGGAAGACGAGATAGCTTTCGGTTTGGAAAGCCTGGGCTTGCCTGGCGGGGAGATCGACAACCGTATCCAGGAGATCTCCCGGACATTAAAATTAGAGAATCTTCTCGGGCGATCCCCTGCAACCCTATCGGGCGGTGAAAAGCGTCTTGTGGCAATAGCATCGGTGCTTTGTCTGAACCCTTCTGTTTTGGTTCTTGATGAGCCTTACGGCGATCTCGATTGGGAAGCGGTGGAGAGAGTGCGCCAGGCCCTGTTAGAGGTCAACCGCAGTGGCAAGACCGTCATCGTTATTGAACAGCGAATGGATAATTTTCTGCATGACAGCACACGGTGTCTCATCCTGGAGCAAGGAAAGCTCCTGTACGAGGGCGCCCCGCAGTCTGCCCACCAAGTCCTCCTCAACGCTCATCTGTTACCCCAATATTCAAGCGGGAGAAACGGGTCACCTGGCAAGGAACCACTACTCATTGCTCAGGATCTTTCCTATCGGATAAAGGAAAAAGAGATCCTCAAAGGAGTGTCCCTTGAGCTTATGGAGGGAGAGACTCTGGCTCTTATTGGCAGGAATGGATCGGGAAAAACTACCCTGCTGAAGCACTTCAATGGCTTACTTCAACCCACGTCCGGCAGGGTTACCTTCGAGGGCGAGGAAATTCAAGGCAAGGCCCCTTCGGAGCTGGCAGCCCAGGTGGGACTCTCTTTTCAGAATCCAAACGACCAGTTTTTCAAATACCGGGTGAAGGATGAGGTCATGGCGGGGCCCAGGATACTCAGGAAAATACAGGAAGATTGGCTCCAAGAGATTTGGCAGGTCTTTGATCTCCATGAACTCTTGGATAGATCTCCATACCGCCTCAGCGAGGGCGAGAAGAAGCGAGTATCACTTGCTTCCATCCTGGCCACACGGCCAAAACTACTGGTCCTTGATGAACCCACCTCCGGACAAGACGGACGTTTTCGTGAAGCTCTGGCCACTCTTATGGCAGAACTCAAGAATCGCGGCTTCACCATTGTGATTGCCACTCACGATCTGGACTTTGCCCAGGCCACGGCCGACCGGTGGACAGTCCTGCATGATGGTCGAGTAGTGGGCGACGGAGCACCTCAGGCTCTCAGGAGCGATGAAAGGCTGATTCGGTTGGGCGCCTTGCCCCCGCCGGAGGAGGATTTTACTACCAGCAGCTAAAAGATAAAACCACAAAGGACACCAAGATCACAAAGAAAATTATTGTGAAGATCACATCTTGCCAAAGGAGCACTCAGAACACCAATTTGCTCTTTGTGCCCTTTGTGTTCTTTGTAATTAATACTTGACCGTAGTTTACTCGGCTGAGGATAAGCTTGAAGCGATTAGATCCTAGAACAAAACTTGGAATGGGACTTATGGCGATTGCAGCGGTCTTCATCGCTAAAGAACCGAAGACCCTCCTGGTGGAGTCAATAATTCTTCTGGCAGCTCTACCCTTGCTAAGGATGGGGAAGGATTTGCTCCATTCGCTGCGTTACTATTGGCCGATGGTGGGGTTGGTCTTTATCATTGCTTTTTTCTCATTTGACTTTAAAGTAGCTTTGGTGCTTGCAGTACGGCTGTTCAATCTTTTGACCGTATCCTTCATCTTCTTTCGGGCCGTCAGCCCCGAAGAGACGGGTGACGCACTGCAGAAAATCGGGGTACCCTACGGTTTGGCCTTTATGCTTACCACTTCAATGCGATACGTGCCTCTGATAGGACAGAAGATCCGCCACATCATCGATGCCCAGAGCTCCAGGGGGATCGATCTCAGGCTTAGGCTAAAGAATGTGGGAAATTTCATGGCATTGCTTATGCCTTTGCTGGCTCAATCTTTCGTCCTCGCCGACGAACTGGCCCTGGCCATGGAATCGAGGGGATTCGGGCGCAAAGGGCGGTCATCAAGAAAGCACTATCGTATTACCTTCTTGGAGTACGCTCTGCTGCTCTCTGCTCTGACGCTTCTTGTGATCTTCGCTTGGTGGGAACGGGGCTAGTCGCTAAGGAGAATTCAATGGTCTCTCCCTCAGGAGGGAGTGTGGTGGAGTAAAGCGAACTTATGAAATCCCAAACTTCAAGCACCAAATTACAAACAAATTTCAAATTCCAATATTCAATGACCAAAACACAAAACAGGTTTGGAATTTTGAATTTCGGTCATTGTTATTTGTTTGATATTTGAGATTTGTGATTTGGAATTTCTATTCCGCCAAAACTCCGGTACTCCAAGACCTCTATCCATTAATCTTCATTACCAGAGTGTTCAATGAAGAACCTGAAGCAGAAGCCCATGTATCGCTACCTGATGATTCTCACCATCTGTTCAGCCGTTGGGCTCCAAAGTTGGCTAACGCTATTCAACAACTTCGCCGTGGAAGTCGCCGGTTTGGAAGGCGTCCATATTGGTGTGATTCAATCCGTGCGGGAGATTCCTGGATTCCTGGCACTCCTTGCCATTTTCGTGATGCTGCTTGTCAAAGAGCATCGATTGTCGGCGTTGTCTACTCTTGTGCTGGGAGTCGGACTTGCAGCAACCGGCTTGTTTGCTGCCTTCATTGGGCTGCTTATTACCACGCTGATCATGAGTTTTGGCTTCCATTACTACGAAACAACAAACCAGTCCCTAACTCTTCAATATTTCGATGAGAACACATCTCCGTGGGTGTTTGGCAAATTACGAAGTATGGCC
>JAUVTM010000123.1 GCA_030601545.1 Syntrophobacterales bacterium | reverse complement strand
GTTTGGCGCCAGGGCAGCGATCTTCCGATAACGTTTTTCAGTTGCACCCCGGGGCATGACCACCCCACGCGCAGAGCGGATCATCCGAGCCACTTCCGGATCATCAACGGGAGCCAGATTGGGTAGATTCTCCTCCAGAGGAACCAGATGATTCATGGATAAAAAGTAGCCGGTCATTGTAAATGCCTTGAATGAACTAAAGTGAGCTAAAGTGTCTAAAGTACTGGGTAAGCAGTCAGCGGTGAGCAGTAAGCAGTTCACTTCGTTCTTGATCGTCCACTGCTTCCTGCCCGCTGCCTCCTGCCCGCTGCCTGCTGCCTCCTGTCCTCTGCCTGCTGGTCAGCCGAAGAGCCATTCATAAAAGTCTTTTACATTCATAGTAAGATGCGGTAACATCACCAAATTCAGTACGTTCATTTTATCACAATTTTGAGTAAACAAACTACTACTTCCAAACTAGCTAGGATTATTCATGAATTCCTTCGGGCTTCGACTGCGGCCTTCCCGGGCCTCCGCTCAGGGTTAGCCTTGAGCGTAGAACTGGCGATTGAACGCTCTACCGTTTTCTGAATATGAGAGAAAGGGAGTTTTGTCATGGAAAAAACGGACGGGATCACTGATGTGGGCGAGATGAAGGACAGAATGATGATTGATTTGTTCAAGAAAAAGCTTCAGGAGGCGAACACTGACCTCGCCCCATTGCGAGGGACTTGGAAAGAAGCCAGCGAAATTCTCAAAGCCCACTTCGGCAAGATCACCCGCACCATGGTAAGTAATGAGAATAAGCTACGAAATCTCTACCAAGCCGCCGTCGATGAACTGAAGAAAGAAACTGCCTAACCGAATAAGCGCTGAGCGCAACGCGCGACATAGGAGAGTTATCCGTAATTCGTTAATCGTTATTCGGGCGTTCTCAAGGAACTCTTTTTAAGAGTCTACATTAGACGTCATTAGAGATTGCTCTCTCGTATAACTAATAACGTATAACCTATAACTTGCAGCGTTCCTGCTTCCCTGAGCCTGTCGACGGGCTGCCAGCTGCCCAATGTCTGTGTAGCTGGCTTTGCCGGTCTCCAATCTACAATCTACAATCTAGAATCTAAAATCCACCCTCTGCCTCCAGAACATCGTTGTCCCCTGCCGCTTAGGAAAGAATCTCGAAAACAACGCCTTGCTCATCTGTGTTCAGACGTAACCGACTGCCATCCGGCACCTCGCCGGCCATGATCTTTTTGGCCAATGGTGTTTCCACCATTTTTTGAATCACCCTCTTCAAAGGACGAGCACCGTAGACCGGATCGTAGCCTCGCTCCGCCAGCAGTTTCTTGGCCTCATCGCTAAACTCGAGCTCAATCCGCCGATCTTCAAGGCGTCGTTGGAGCCAGGCCACCTGGATATCAACAATCTGGGCCAACTCCTCTTGGCTGAGAGCGTGGAAAACCAAAGTCTCATCCACCCGGTTGAGAAACTCGGGACGAAAGTGCTGGCCTAAGGCCTCCAACACCCGCTGACGCATGCGTTCATGGCTCTCCTCGTTCGTACCGGAGGTGTCCAGAATATATTGGCTGCCGACATTGGAGGTCATAATAATAATACAATTCTTGAAATCCACGGTGCGGCCGTGGGAATCGGTGAGGCGACCATCATCCATAATCTGCAGAAAGATACTAAACACATCCTGATGGGCCTTTTCGATCTCGTCAAAAAGAACGACCGAAAAAGGTTTCCGTCGCACTGCTTCAGTAAGCTGACCACCTTCCTCATAACCCACATATCCCGGCGGCGCTCCGATGAGACGAGCCACGGTGTGTTTTTCCATGTACTCGCTCATGTCGATCCGCACCATGTTCTTTTCATCATCAAAAAGATTTTCCGCCAGGGCCCGGGCAAGCTCCGTCTTTCCCACTCCGGTGGGCCCGAGGAAGATGAAGGAGCCCACCGGGCGGTTTGGATCTTTGATTCCGGCGCGAGAACGGATTACCGCCTCAGCCACTGCCTTGACCGCTTCGTCCTGTCCTACTACCCGCTGGTGCAGGTGATCTTCGAGTTTCAGCAGCTTCTCCCGTTCTCCCTCCACCAACCTGGTAACCGGTATGTGTGTCCAGCTGGAGACGATTCCCGCAATCTCGTCATCGGTGACCTCTTCGCGCAGCAGCCTGCCTGTCCCCTGTTTGCTTACCAGCATTTCCTCCTCAGCTTTGAGTTTCTGTTCCAGCTCAGGTAATCTCCCGTGCTTCAATTCCGCGGCTCGATTGAGATCATAATTCCGCTCGGCCACGGAGATATCGTACCTCAGCTTCTCGATCTCTTCACGCAACCCCTGAACCTTGTGGATGGCAGCCTTTTCCGTCTCCCACTGGGCCCGCATGGAATCAGCCCTGGTCCGTTGCTCGGCCAGTTCCTTGCGTAAGGTTTCCAGCCGGTCCTTGCTCGCCGTATCCTTTTCCTTTTTCAGTGCGGCCTCTTCAATTTCCAGCTGCATCACCCGCCTGGTCACTACATCTAGTTCCGTGGGCATGGAATCCATCTCTGTACGAATGGTGGCACAGGCCTCGTCCACCAGGTCGATGGCCTTGTCCGGTAAAAAGCGGTCGCTGATGTAGCGGTTTGATAGGACCGCCGCGGTCACCAGCGCACTGTCCTGGATCCTGACCCCGTGATGGACCTCATAGCGCTCTTTCAGTCCACGCAGAATGCTTATGGTGTCTTCAACCGTGGGCTGATCCACCATCACCGGCTGAAAGCGACGTTCGAGGGCAGCGTCTTTTTCTATATACTTGCGATACTCATCCAGGGTGGTGGCGCCAACACAGTGCAACTCTCCCCGAGCCAACATGGGCTTCAGCATGTTGCCCGCGTCCATCGAGCCTTCGGCCCGGCCTGCCCCGACGATGTTGTGCAGCTCATCAATAAAAAGCAGAATGGCGCCCTCGCTCTCTTTAATTTCCTGCAACACTGCCTTGAGTCGTTCTTCAAATTCACCGCGAAACTTGGCCCCTGCCACCAAAGCACCCAAATCCAGGGCAAAGACGGCCTTATCCTTGAGCCCTTCAGGCACATCGCCTTTGACTATCCGGTGAGCCAGTCCTTCAACGATGGCGGTCTTCCCCACCCCAGGCTCACCGATGAGTACCGGGTTGTTTTTGGTCTTTCGCGAAAGTATGCGAACAATCCTCCTGATCTCGCTATCGCGACCGATCACCGGATCTAGTCGCCCTTTCCGGGCTTCCTGTACCAGATCGCGCCCGTAGCGCTCCAACGCCTCATAAGTGGACTCCGGCGTGGCGCTGGTCACCCGTTGATGGCCGCGCACTTGGGTGAGCGCTTGAAGAAAACGATCCCCGGTGATGTCAAAATTCTTGAAGATGCGTCCGGCCTCCGTGGCCGTCCCCTCATCGATGAGTGCCAGAGCAAGGTGTTCTACTGAAACATACTCGTCTTTTAGTCTTTTGGCCTCCTCTTCCGCCTTTATCAGAATGCGGTTGAGTCGCTGGGTCACATAGATCTTTCCTGCTTCGGTCCCCGGTCCTGAGATGCTGGGTCGTTTCTGCAGTTCTGCTTCCACCTCAGTCCTAAGGTTTTCAACTGGCACATCCATCTTGTTGAAGAGACGAGGCACCAGACCCTCGGGCTGCTCCAGCAACGCCAGCAGCAGGTGCTCACCGTCCACCTCCTGATGTCCATAGCGCAGCGCAGTACTTTGCGCCTGGTGCAGCGCTTCTTGCGTTTTTTGCGTCATTTTGTTGAAATCCATGATTTATGAAGCCTCCAATAGATATTTTTTGTGCCGGAGCAACGTCCTCGTTGCGATTCGCCTCCTTGTTTACCATATCCCTATTTATAAAACGTTTTTCCGAGGGATGGTAACTCGGTCAATTCAACTTATTCTCGTGGTCATTTTTCCAGCAAATCAGCAGAATACATTACCTAGTGTAATATTTTCCTTTGATAAAAAAATAAGAACTTGTGTGATATTTTCAAGTGGGTGTTAAGAAAAAAGCAACAATTTGTTTGATATTATCAAACTTAAGTTTCTTAAGGAGCGAGGTATGTAGCCAAGCGTAGGTCGGGTGTTCCGCCACAGCGGGTTCACCCGACGATAGTTGCAGCGAGATATGTAGGGTGGATTAAGGCCGCAGGCCGAATCCACCAAAAGCGGCTTGTCCTGCCTTAGTATTGTGTTAGAATACATGGTGGCTCAGTAGACATTAATTGAATCGGCAAACCTTTTTCAAATCTGTCTCCCCCACAATCCTAGGCAACATATGAATTGGATGGCCCTTTCCCGCATCGTCCGTATTGTATCCAGGATTACTCTTTTACTTAGTCTGGCGATTCTTTACGGGTGCAGTGATGGAGGTGAAGCCAAGGTCGTAGACCTCAGCGAAACTATTCCTGTAGAACGACCGGGAGAGCAACCGCCGCCAAGCGACGCTCTGCAAGTAGCGGTGGCCTCCATGATTTCTCCCAAAGAGACCTTCGCCAACTATCGACGGGTCTTGCACTATATCGGCAACCGCGTGGGTAAGGACATTGAGCTGATTCAGCGGAAAACCTATGTCGAGATAAACGAGCTTCTCGGAAAAGGAGAGATTGACCTGGCCTTCACTTGTTCCGGTCCTTATGCCTTGGGAAAAGAAGAATACGATTTACAACTCCTAGCCGCGCCCCAGGTCCACGGCAGTCACTTCTACCACTCTTATCTGATCGTAAAGGCTGATAGCTCGCACCAAAGTATTGAGGATCTGAGAGGCCGAGTGTTTGCTTTTACCGACCCGGACTCCAATACAGGAAAATTGGTCCCCACCTACTGGCTCATGCAAATGGGCGAAAGACCTGAGACCTTCTTTGGTGAAATTATTTATACGTATAGCCATGACAACTCAATTCTTGCAGTTAGCAGAGGTCTTGTGGATGGGGCCGCTGTTCATGGTCTCATCTGGGAATATTACCAAAGCAAGAATCCCACCTTCACCTCGAGAACGAGGATCATCAAGAAATCGGAGCCTTATGGCATTCCCCCTCTGGTCACCTCCAGCTATCTCTCCGCAGACTTAAGAGAGCGTTTAGGTGATGTGCTCTTTTCGATGCACACGGATCCAGAGGGTCAGGAGGTCCTTAAAGAGCTAATGATTGATCGCTTTGTCTTACCCAGGGATGAGTGGTACGAGAGTATCCGGCAAATGAAACAAGCTATCATAGCTCGACAGTAAGGAAAACCCTTGCGTTTGCGTAGCCTGAAAACCAAGTTGCTTTTTGCGGTTTCTGGTTTGGTCATTGGCAGTGGCCTGGTCATCACCCTGGTCTTCCTGCAGCAACACTGCGACAGCCTTTTTGAGGCGATGAGAGCCCAAGCGCAACACCTGGCCTACGCGGTAGCTCTGGAGGCTGGAGACAAGATTCTTATCAACGACCGGGTTGCCCTTCAGAAAATGCTCGACTATCAGATGCGGAGCAACCCCTCCCTTGCTTATCTTTTCATCAGTAGAAATGACCGGTTGCTCGCCCACACCTTTACCGAAGGCTTCCCTGTCCAGCTCCTTGGAGCAAACGGAGAGGCGCAAGACGGTCATGCTCGTCTTCAGGAGATTCGCACTACCGACGGCCAGCATTTCCTCGATATCGCCTGGCCAATCTTGGAGGGGGATGCCGGCACTCTGCGCCTTGGATTTTCGCAACACGATTACCGGGAGCATGTGGCCAGCCTGTGGCGACAGATGACCGGCCTCACCCTTGGGATTCTTCTCCTGGCCCTAACAGGGGCCCTTCTTTTTGTAAAGAGAATAACCAGGCCGTTGACAGAGCTGGTTATGGCCACCCACAAGGTCAATCAAGGTGAATTGGATGTCAGGGTTAGGGTGGGGAGAGACGATGAAGTTGCTACTCTCGCAACTGCATTCAACCACATGCTCGACCGCATCGAGGATTACACAAGTCGGCTTGAGAAACAAACTCATGAACTTGAGCGCGCCCATCACCAGACCAGAAATTACTGCAGCATCCTTCAGGAAGCGGGTTCACTGAACAGCCTGGAAGAAATTGGATCATATTTGCTGAAGAGATTGCAGGACACTCTGAAATGTGACCAGATGGTGTTCATATTTTTGGGCGGATCACAGAAACGCCTCTTTGCTCTATCATTTAAGGAATTTAAGACCATAGAAGACGCTGAAGCGATCAACTCGGCCGAGGCTGCTCTGGACAGATGCACACAAGTCACCTTCGCCACAGAACCCACTTTCAGGCCTCCACTCGTCCCTAGCGAGTTTCAAGCAGCACCACGGCAGGCCATCATCCCATTCCGTCATGAGGATCAACCCCTCGGAGCACTGGTAATTTCGTGCCCAGGCCAGTGTGAGTGCAATGTCGAAGAAATTGATACAGCCGGAATTATATTGGATCAGGTAGGTGGGGTGATCAAACGGGCCATTGTACAGCAGGTAGAGAAGCGTGAACTGCAGTGCAGCATTGAAAGTTCACCCGAATTTGGTGGCATCGTTGGCAAGGACCCAGAAATGCAGGTGATTTACAGGTTGATTGACGATATCGCCCCAACCGATGCCACCATCCTCATTCAGGGTGAAAGTGGAACCGGAAAGGAATTGGTGGCTCGGGCTATCCATCACCGGAGCCCGCGGGGGGACAAA
>JAUVTM010000153.1 GCA_030601545.1 Syntrophobacterales bacterium | reverse complement strand
AAAGACTGACAAATAGTTTCCTAATGACCAGAGGAAAGGAGGAATGCCCGGCGCAGCAACTGGGCAGCAAAATATGGATCTCGTACAACTTAAAGAACAGAATATTAAAGGTTTGATAGAGAGGGCCAAGGAGTTTGGTGTTGAGGGCTTCAGCACCATGCGTAAACAGGAGCTAATCTTTGCGCTGCTTCAAGCACAAGCAGAACAAGACGGCTTGATTTACGGCGAGGGCGTCTTGGAAACCCTGCCAGACGGGTTCGGCTTTCTCAGAGCGCAGAACTACAACTACCTCCCTGGCCCTGACGATATTTATGTATCCCCATCCCAAATCCGGCGATTCGGTCTCCGAACGGGAGATACTGTTTCAGGACAAATCCGTCCACCGAAAGAAGGCGAGCGCTACTTCGCCTTGCTGAAAGTGGAAGCAGTAAATTACGAGGACCCGGAGGATACAAGGGACAAGATTCTCTTTGACAATCTCGTTCCCCTCTACCCTGACGTCAAGGTACGGTTGGAGACCGACCCTGAGAACTATTCCAACCGCGTTATGGATATGCTCACTCCCCTCGGTAAGGGCCAGAGGGGGCTCATTGTGGCTTCTCCTCGAACCGGAAAGACCATGCTGTTACAGGCCATTGCCAACAGCATTTCGGCCAACCACAAGGACGTATACATGATCGTACTGCTTATTGATGAACGGCCGGAAGAGGTCACCGATATGGCACGATCGGTGAAGGCGGAAGTGGTTAGTTCCACTTTCGACGAACCGGCACAACGCCACGTGCAAGTTGCTGAAATGGTGATCGAGAAAGCCAAGCGTTTGGTGGAACACAAGCGTGATGTGGTAATACTTCTGGATAGCATCACTAGACTGGCCCGCGCCTATAACACTGTGGTTCCGCCCAGTGGCAAGATTCTTTCGGGTGGTGTTGATTCCAACGCCCTGCATCGACCGAAACGCTTTTTTGGTGCAGCCCGCAACATCGAGGGCGGTGGAAGTCTCACCATCATTGCCACCGCACTGGTGGACACAGGCAGCCGGATGGATGAAGTGATCTTCGAAGAGTTCAAGGGTACAGGAAATATGGAGATTCATCTGGATCGGAAATTGGCCGATCGGCGAATCTTTCCATCCATTGATATCAACCGTTCTGGCACCCGGAAAGAAGAGTTATTGCTGCCGCCTGACGATCTGAACCGTATATGGATCCTGCGCAAACTCCTTTCTCCCCTTAACTCCGTAGACGCTATGGAGTTTTTGTTGGACAAGCTGTCGGGCACTAGTGACAACGCTGAATTTCTGGATTCCATGAATCAATGAAGTAGCTGGTTCCAGTTCCCCGCCAAAAAAATCTTGCCAAAAAGCTCCTGTGAGACTATTTTAAGGAGATTTGTGAGCTGACCCCTTTTATTTAGTTTAGAAAACTTGCTCCTCTGGGCCAGTCCCAGATCCCGCCCTGCGGGGGTCAGAGTTGAATGGCTTTGCCGGTAAAGATGGCGAGGTATTTTGGAGTACTGGAGTATTGGAGTATTGGAAAAAGTGAAAGTCCAAATTTCAACTTGAATTAGTTCTTTCATTACTCCATTATTCCAGCACTCCATTACTCCAGCAGACTTCTGCATGAAGGAAAGACGTCAAAAGTCCCCTCTGGGGGCGGCTCAAAGCCGGGTCCTCAGGGCTCGGATTCTTTACGACAGGTGTCAGGTTTTTCGTGTATCTGCAACGATGTGTTGCAACTCATGTTGATACTGGTAAGAAAGGAACGCTATGAAAAAGGACATCCACCCCGAATACCGGATGACCACTGTCCGCTGTCACTGTGGCCATGAGTTTGAGGCTGGCTCAACCAAAGAAAACATAAGTATTGAGATTTGCTCCCAATGCCACCCCTTTTACACAGGCAAGCAGAAGTTGGTCGATTCGGCTGGGCGCATTGAGCGCTTCCGCAGGAAATACGGTGACTATTTGGGAAAAAACAAGCAAGAGGTAGAGGAAAAGAAAGAGACAAAGAAAGACGTTAAGGAAGAAGTAAAGGAAGAAGCAAAGAAAGAAGCAGAGAAAGAGGTAAAGAAAGAGGAGAAGCAAGAGGAGACTGCGGAGTAATCTCCTCGGGCGGTGAACCGACATGTTCAACAAGTTGGAGAGCATAGAGTCACGCTATCTTGAATTGGAAAAGGAGCTGAGTGATCCGGCGACAATTGCCAATCAACGGGAATACCAGCGTCTTGCCAAAGAACATGCTGATCTTATGCCCTGCGTCCAGACATTCAGGAAGCATCGGGAGCTCGCCGCCAGGCTCGAGGAGAACCGCGAACTTCTCAATGATTCAGACCCAGATATCAGGGAACTTGCCCAAGAAGACAGCAGTCAGATCCAGACTGAATTGGATAAACTTGAGGACGAACTCAAGCGACTCCTCACTCCCAAAGATCCCAATGACGAGAAGGATGTGATTCTCGAAATTCGTGCCGGAACCGGTGGCGATGAGGCAGCCCTTTTTGCTGCGGATCTGTTCAGGATGTACACCAAGTATGCCGAACTGATGGGTTGGAAAGTCGATGTGCTCAGTAGCCACGCCACTGGGATTGGTGGGTTCAAGGAAGTGATCTTCTCCCTTTCAGGCAACCGTGCCTACAGCCGTCTCAAATTTGAAAGCGGCGTCCACCGGGTGCAGCGTGTTCCCACCACCGAGTCGCAGGGTCGAATCCATACCTCCGCCGTAACTGTTGCTGTACTCCCCGAAGCTGAAGAGGTGGAGGTGGAAATTGAACCCAACGACCTTCGCGTTGACGTCTTCCGCTCTTCGGGCCCAGGAGGCCAGAGTGTCAACACCACTGATTCGGCGGTCCGCATAACCCATGCACCCACCGGTCTGGTGGTCATCTGCCAGGATGAAAAATCTCAGCACAAGAACAAGGCCAAAGCCTTGAAGGTGCTGCGCGCCAGACTCTTGGACCTAAAGCAGCAAGAGCAACGGGACAAAACCGCTGAAGACCGCAAGAGCCAAGTGGGAACCGGTGATCGCAGTGAACGCGTTCGCACCTATAATTTCCCCCAGAACCGGGTAACGGAACACCGGATCAATCTAACGCTGTATAAACTAGAAGCAGTTCTTGAGGGAGAGATCAACTCCATCATCGATCCACTCACGACCCATTTCGAAGCAGAGTCGATCATGCAATCGAACCATGCCTGAAGAATCCTGGACCGTCCTGAAACTCCTACAGTGGACCACTGACTATTTCCAGAGAAACAATGTGCCCGAGCCTCGCACTTCTGCGGAAGTACTGCTCGCTCATGTGCTCGCTGAAGACCGTCTCTTCCTCTACCTGAATTACGACCGGCCTATGGAAACAAGTGAACTGGCAGCGTACCGAGCATGCATCAAACGCCGCCTTGGGGGGGAGCCCAACCAATATATCACCGGGCTCCAGGAATTCTGGTCACTTCCTTTGCGCCTAAGCCCAGATGTGCTTATTCCCAGACCAGAAACAGAAGTGCTGGTGGAGGCTGTGCTGGAATTCCTTGACAAGGCTGACCCGAACGTCGATATTCTGGATCTGGGGACTGGGTCAGGTGCAATAGCTATCGCCCTGGCTCGGGAATTACCAGCAGCCAGAATCGTGGCCACGGACCTGTCCATGGCTGCCCTGCAATTGGCACAGGAGAATGCTAAGTTGAATCAAGTAGATGAGAGGATCCTTTTCGTCCGAGGCGACATGTTTGCCGCGATACCCGGCGCTTCGCAGAAATTCAAGGTGGTAGCTACGAATCCCCCCTACATCAGCCATGCCGAAATCTCCGAACTTCCCCGGGAGATTCGTGACTTTGAGCCTCATCACGCCCTGGAGGGCGGCCCTGACGGTCTGGCAGCCATCAGGCTCATCATTGCAGAAGCCCACACGGTTTTGTGCCAGGCCGGTGCTCTCTTTATGGAAATGGGTGCTGAACAGGCCGAAAGCGTATCTGCCTTGGTTCGCGAGAGTCAAGAGTACCGGAGCTTTCACATTCTCAAAGACTACAGCGGCATCGATCGAGTTTTGGTGGCAATTAAAGGAGAGTAGGTAGCAAGCACTAGTCAATAAGCAATAAACATTCCCAATCCAGGAGCAGAACGGCGTAAGGTACAAGGCATAGGGCGCAAGGCATAAGACAATACGAACCTAATCCTTGAGCCCTGAGCCCTGAGCCTGAGGGTTAACTCATGGACAAGATCATAATAGAGGGCGGCCGCCCTTTGCATGGTACGGTTCAGACGAGTGGCGCCAAGAATGCGGCACTTCCACTGCTTGCCGCAACTCTTCTTACCGGCGGTGTTCATCGGCTTCGAAATATTCCCCACCTGCGGGACATTCGTACCACCAAGACCCTTCTTTACCACCTCGGCGCCACCTTTGAAGAAGGCGATCCCCTCAGTATTCACACCGAAACCGTGGACGATTATGAGGTCCCCTACGATCTCGTCAAAACCATGCGAGCTTCGGTCCTGGTATTAGGTCCACTGGTGGCCCGCTTCAAGAGGGCCCGAGTCTCCCTGCCCGGAGGCTGCGCCATTGGCGCCCGGCCTATTAATTTCCATCTGAGTGGGCTGGAACGGTTGGGTGTCAACATCGAATTGAAGCATGGCTATGTGGAGGCCTCTGCCCAGAAGTTGGTTGGCAATCACATTTACTTTGATATTCCTACGGTTACGGGCACTGCGAATATCATGATGGCTGCCGTGCTTGCTGAAGGTCAGACGGTCATAGAGAATGGAGCCCGGGAACCGGAGGTAGTAGAACTGGCCAGCTGTCTCACCAACATGGGCGCCTCTATTCAAGGTGCCGGCACCTCAGTGCTCACCATTGAAGGAGTGTCAGAATTACAACCTCTGGACCATACCATCATGCCCGATCGTATTGAGGTTGCAACATATCTCACTGCCGCAGGCATCACCCGGGGAAGCATCACTGTCCGGCCATGTATTCCGGAACATGTGGAAGCGGTTATTCATAAGCTGGAACAGGCTGGCATGCGCTTCGAAATCGGCGATGACTATATTACCTGTTCTGCTGGTGAAACAATCCATAATATAGATGTCAAGACCGATCCCTATCCTGGTTTTCCCACTGATATGCAGGCCCAGATTATGGCAATGATGTGCCTGGCAGATGGCCAGAGCATAATCACTGAAAAAATATTTGAAAACCGCTTCATGCATGTGAGCGAGTTGAAGCGTATGGGTGCCGACATCAGCATTGAAGGCAATACGGCAGTTGTGCGTGGCCGGTCAAAACTGCAGGGCGCCCCGGTGATGGCCACGGACCTAAGGGCCAGTGCCTCGCTGGTCCTGGCCGGGTTGGCCGCCGAAGGCATTACCGAGGTATCCCG
>JAUVTM010000103.1 GCA_030601545.1 Syntrophobacterales bacterium | reverse complement strand
TGCCCAGTGCTGTTCGGTGACCTTAAATCAAGCACGGAAGTTGTGTGCCAGTTACTAGAAGAGACAATTCAAACCGTCGCAAATGGCGGCCTAACATTACATACGAGACTGTCGAAAAAGTCCTAACTGCACATTCTTGCTATTTCCGCATCTAGTAAAATCAACTACTTACAAGTCATGATTAGTGGCAAAATTAAGGGTTTTAGGGTTTTTCGACAGTCTCTACTTTAATTCACACTTTTCCTCTAGAGATGGAGCTAGCGTATCTTGTATTAACCAATAAATATAAAGAAAATGGGCAATGGTGGCTAGGTGCAAAAATTGTAGGTATTGGAGGCCTGCACCTGAAACGAAGAATCAGGCTGGTTATTGTTATCGTTATGCTCCTGGAGCTTGGGGATCTGGCTATACTGACCTTTTTGATGATGAACCCGTTGAGCAACAATTCTATTCTGAAACAATATGGCCTTCCACTTGGTACTACGACCGGTGCGATGAGTGGCAGAAGAAAAAAGAATAGCGGAATTGTGTCACTAAGAGATAATCTTCTTTTCTTTATTGCCATTATCTCTTAGATACTTTTTAAACATTTCACATGAACCATACTAGAATGGTATGAAGCTGCATATTACATACAATGCACACTTTTGCCCTTTCTGACTCGCCCCCCCATGTAGTAGTATCCTTCCTAGAGCTGACACTGTGAATTAAGGGGTGTCATCTCCAGTCTGCGACTCTTCGGGTGCATCGAACATACAAAAAAGTGAGGAGCGATTCCGATGGATATCATTTATTTCGAAGATGTTGAGGTAGGAAAAAAGAGGACCAAATCAGTAACATACCAAGTTAATAAAGAAGAGATCATCGAATTCGCCCGCCATTGGGATCCTCGCTCTTTTCATATTGACGAAGTGGCGGCAGTTTCGTCAGTTTTTGGAGGACTCGTTGCCTGTTCAGCTCATATCTTTTCCATTCTTTCGTGGTTTGCCACACATGGTCAAAGCCGTACCGCGTCGATAGCAGCACTAGGCTTTGATAAACTTCGTGTGCACCATCCTGTTCGTCCAAGTGATACGCTTTCTTGTAGCTTTGAATGTCTTGAAAAGCGCGAGTCCCAATCTAAGCAAGATCGAGGAATTGTCCGAACGTTGGCAACAATATCCAATCAGCAAAATATAGAGGTGTTTTCGGCCATTGTTACAACCATGGTAGCAAAACGTTCTCAATAATGGAGGGTACATGTGAATTACATACTCCACACTTTGCCGTTAGTATTGCTGCTACCAAATATAGTAGTTATCTCACTAAAAGTCAGGTATAAATGTCTCTGCTATGTTTAATACTGACCATTAGGAAATATTTTAGGTATGTTTTTCATACCTTTAATTCTGATCAAGTTTTGGTATCGGCAAGCTATGTTTAGTTCAACACCGGCAGGGTCAACACCAAAATCTTGGAACAAGGCAAGTCTCCGTAGCACTCTTGTTGCAGGCCAGAAGAGTCAAATTACCCCACCTCTCTGAAAACCTGCCTCCACAAGTGGCATCATCAAGGTTTTAATGAGCGAATAGTTTTGAATAACGCCAATCTTAGCCATTGTGAAATGCACTTTGGATGGTGGATCAGTTAAGCGTCTCGGTAAGAAATGCCGTAAAATGTTTCCATGATTTTTTATCAGCCTCTTCTCTATACCGGTTGGACCCAAACACAGTAAAAGCATGTGGTGCTCCACTGTAGGTAATCATTTCGTGTGAAACACCTTTTTCCTCCAACTCAATGGCAAGCTTGGCAAACTGATCCATGGTGATGTTTGTGTCTGCTGTGCCATGCAGAATTAGCAATTTTCCCTTCGTTTTAGAGTAGTCTTGACCTGCTGGTGTACGCAATCCACCATGAAAGGTGACAAAGCCTTTCAAGTCTGCCCCTGACCTGGCGAACTCAAGTACGGCAGCTCCACCAAAGCAGTATCCCATTGCCACAGCATTATGGACATTGGCACCTTTAGATTTTGCAGTTTCCAGTGCAGCTTGTAACAGGGCGCGCATTTTATCACGGTCTTTATACAATTCACCGGTGTGCTGGCGTTTATCCTTTACCTCGGTTGGTCTAACTCCGGCACCAAACAAGTCGGCAGCAAAAACCGCATACCCCATATCAGCTAACATGTTGGCACGTTTCACTTCATAATCAGTCAGACCGTCCCAGTCATGGATAAGCAGTACCAGTGCGGCATCGGGAGAAGGGCTGATATAATATCCCTCATAAGGTTCTCCATTAACCTCATACGAAACTAACGTCCCAGCGGCATTGGCAGTGGCTGAAACAATCAGTATAATAAAAAGTGTGAAAACGTACTTCATACTATTTCTCCTTTCCAACACAAAAAACTAAAGCCACGCTACCCTTCGCATCCGCCTCAATTGCTTTTTTAGGCGCTCTCATTCAATTGCAGCGTAGAGCTCGTCGAAAATTGGGAGCACCTATGGAACAACTCCCTCTGCCCAAGTACTCACCATCAAGGACATGATCTGTACGGTCGAAACAACGGCTCCTCCTGCTTGGCGGATTCGGTCAAGCGCCAGTTCATCCCATAGTGCACTTTAGTCAATCTAAGCATTGAGGTAAAAACTTCAACCGTCAGTCCTCAATCAAAAAAATAAGGTGGATACCATTACGTATATCATACCTTGACTTTTATATGATTTAACATCTTGGCAAGTGATGTTTAGGTGCAGCGCTGAAAGGTTCTACCCCAATATTTTGAGCCATGGAAATGAAACGCCGCTTCTGCAATTCAACACTTTGAAAAGGGCAGGCTTGCTTATGACTCCCTTCATACCGATCCTGAGTAAGCTGTTGATCACTATTTGTCCTGGTTCGTAGACGGGGAAGGTATCGAAAGGGATTCGTAGGCACAAATTTCCACGCATTGACTAAGCTCATAGGAGGCGGACACCCTCCTTACCAAAGCCCTATACCTATGAATCCCGGAGCAATCAGAAAACCATCAAACCGGTATATGTACCGAAGATGAACGTTTGACACACAACGCTCTTTAATCCTATACTCTTCCCATCTAAAGGGAGTTCCTATCAGACGCTCTAGCCTTCTCTGGAGTGTATTTTTCTGACCGGATACGACCCCAGGAATAGGGGAGGAAGGGTGCCGTACGGATGAAGGTTGTCATTGTGGGCGCGGGCCAAGTGGGCTACCAGATTGCCGACCGGTTGTCCCGGGAGGGGCATGACATCGCCCTCATCGAACGCAGCGCCGAGAAGGTCAGGGCGCTGGGGAGTAAGCTGAATGCACTCGTGGTGGAGGGGATCGCGGCTAGCGCGAAGGTGCTCGAGGAGGTGGAGGTCCAAGACGCGGACCTCTTCATCGCGGTCACCGACGTGGACGAGGTGAACCTGGTCTCCTGCATGCTGGCGAACGAGTACGGGGTCCCCACCATTATCAGCCGTGTCCGGAACATCGAGTACGCTGGCGCCGAGTGGGCGGCCAACGCGAAAAAGCTGGGCATTGACCTTCTAATCAACCCGCAGACGGTCGTGGCCAAGGAGCTCGTGAGGGTGATCACATACCCCATGGCCACCTCGGTGGCGGAGTTCGCCGACGGGCGGATCATTTTTCTTGGCTACCGCATCGGGAGCGATAACCCGCTGGCCGGGATCACCCTCAAGGAGCTGGGCGACCTGTGCGGGATGTACCGCCTCGTCGTCGCGGCACTATCCCGGCAACAGGAAACGATCGTGCCTCACGGGGAGGACGCGATCCTCGGAGGCGACATTCTCTACTTCCTGTGCCGGAAGGAGGAGCTGCCGGCGATCAATTACCTCTTTGGCTTTGGGGAGCGGCGCACGAAAAACATCATGATCCTCGGCGGCGGCTGGGTCGGAGAAGGCGTAGCCCAGGAGCTGGCTCAGCGGAAACTCCGGGTGAAGATCCTAGACCGAAACCGCGACCGTTGCGAGCATCTGGCTCAACGTCTAGACGGCGTGGCGGTGATCCACGCTGAGGGCACCGACGTAGACACGCTGCACGATGAAGGGATTGAGGACACCGACGTCTTCGTCGCCGTCACCCAGGAGGATGAGGGGAACATCCTCTGTTCACTGCTCGCGAAGAGCCGCGGGGCGAAGAGGGCCATTGCCTTAGTAAGCCACCCGCAGTACGTCTCCCTGGCCCCCTCCATCGGGGTGGATGCCTGTATCAGTCCCCGGCTCTCTACCGCCAGCGCCATTTTGAAGTATGTCCGTCGGGGCGAGGTGCTCTCAATGGCCATGGTGGAGGAGTGCCAGGCCGAGGTGATGGAGTTCCTGCTCCCCGCGGGAAGCAAGATCCTTGGCAAACCCCTGAAGGAGATCCAGATCCCCCGCGGCGCTATCATCGGGGCTGTCTTGCGGGGGGAGGAGGTGATCATACCGGACGGGGACAACCAACTTGCCGCCGGCGACCGGGCGGTCGTCTTCACGCTCCCCGAGGCCGTGGCGCGGCTAGACAAGCTCTTCTGCTGACATGAACCTAAGACTCACGCTTCGGATCCAAGGCGGTCTTCTGCTCTTCCTCGCGGGAATGCTCCTCGTGCCCCTGCCCTTCTCCTTCTGGTACCGAGACGGGGCTTGGCCTTGGTTCGTGCTTACCGCGACCCTCTCCGCCGCCATCGGACTCCTGTTATTGCAAGTCTTCTCCACCCGGGAGGAGCTGACGGTCCGCGAGGGTTTCGGGGTCGTCACCCTCGCTTGGGTCCTCTTCGCCGTCTTCGGCGCGCTGCCCTTTCTCTTCACTGGGACGATCGCGAGCCCGATCCAGGCCTACTTCGAGTCCATGTCGGGCTTCACCACCACCGGCTCCACGGTGATCACCGACCTTAACATGGTGGCAGAGAGCGTCCTCGTCTGGCGCTCTCTGACCCAGTGGCTTGGCGGCATGGGCATCATCGTCCTCTCCCTTGCCATTCTGCCGATCCTGGGCGTAGGGGGGATGCAGCTCTTCGAGGCGGAGGTGCCTGGACCCACTTCGGACCGCCTCCGACCCCGCATTCAGGACACCGCCAGGCTCCTGTGGGGCGTCTACTTCCTCATTACCGCGGCCGAGGTTGCGGCCCTCATGCTCGGCGGGGTGAGCTTCTACGAGGCAGTGTGTCACGCCTTCACCACCATGGCCACCGGGGGATTCTCCACCCGCAACGGCAGCATCGCTGAACTCGGCGGAAGCTATATCCACTTGGTGGTGACCTTCTTCATGTTCTTGGCCGGCGTGAACTTCTCTCTCCACTTCCAGGCGCTGCGTGGAAGGGTTGGCAGCTACTTCCGCAGCGAGGAGTTCCGGTTCTACCTGGGCGTGCTCGCGACCTCTGTCCTTGTGGTTTTCCTCTTCAACTTTCGAGTCTACAAGGACCCACTAACAAACCTCCGGGACTCTGCCTTTCAAGTCACTTCCCTCATGACCACCACCGGCTATGTGACCGCCGACTACGAGCTCTGGCCAGTGCTGGCCCAATACATCCTCGTCGGGTTGATGTTCGTAGGCGGCTGCGCGGGCTCTACCGGCGGCGGGATGAAGAACGTGCGGGTGCTCCTGCTCGTGAAGCACAGCTTCCTGCAGCTCTCACGGCTCATCCACCCGCGGCGGGTACGGCTCTTGAAGATCGACCAGAAGACCGTCTCGGACGAGGTGATCCAGAGCATCCTCGGCTTCTTTGCGCTCTACATCGGGATCTTCGTCTTCGCCTCCCTCGGGATGGCCGCGCTCGGCCTGGACCTGGTGACCGCCGGGGCCTCGGTGATCGCCTGCCTCTCGAACATCGGCCCCGGCCTCGGCCAGGTAGGCCCCACGGACAACTTCGCCCACCTGCCGGGGGCGGGCCACGTGCTCCTCTCCTTCTGCATGCTCGTGGGGCGTCTCGAGGTCTTCACGGTTCTCGTCCTTGTATTCCCGTCCTTTTGGCGCAAGTAGCCTTCCCTGGCTAGCTTGTGGCCGACTAGATACGGTTTGCAACCAGTGGGAAAATGTGTTGTGGGGTCTCAAGTATTGTATGGATATCTTGCCTTACTCCACACTTTATCGTTCGAAATCCTGCTACCACATATCGTAGTCATTCCCCTAGAGTCTGATATAAACAGTTGTGCTATCTATATATACAAATTAATATTTAGATCATATCCCTGGCGTCGTCAGTTCAAGACTTGCTCCTTTGCACACTATGTGCGAAAAAGATAAAAGTCAGATGTCCCACATCTCCACATAATATTAGGATTGGGCTATGAGCAGGATCGGTAGAAATGAACCATTCAGATATTAGCGCGATCTCTCACTGGATCAGCGGCTAAGAACTGAGTCGGTGAGCATCATAGAGGGCCTTCTCGACTAGGGGAAAAGTCCAGTGGCAAACCAAGACCGATGGGAAGAGAGGTACAAGAAAGGAGATATCCCTTGGGATACAGGTATTCCGGATCTTAACCTTATAAATGTGGTGATCAAAAGACCAATTCGAAGTTGCAAAGCATTGGACATCGGCTGTGGGACTGGCGACGATGCGGTGTGGCTTGCCCAGCAGAACTTCTCGGTGACAGGAATCGATGTCTCTGAAATGGCGATACAGAAGGCTATTGATAAGGCTTCTAGGGCGGGAGTCGAGTGCACATTATTGGTAAGGGATTTCTTAAAGGATGAAATCCCGGGCGCTCCTTTTAGCTTTGTATACGACAAAGGTTGCTTTCATGTTTTTGACTCTGACGAACATCGGAACAACTTCGCAGAAAAAGTCGCTGCTTATCTTGAGCCGACCGGCCTCTGGTTGAGTATCATTGGCAATGCTGATGAACAACGTCAGGGTCCTGGTCCGCCTCAACGCACAGCCAGGGATATAGTTGCAGCCGTAGAGCCTTTTTTCGAGATTCTTTCCCTCAGCTCGGGCCATTTCGGATCCAATCGTCCGAACCCCCCAAGGGCTTGGCTCTGTTTGATGCAGAAGAGGAAAAAGAGATGACAATTGGGCAGAGCCAGGGAAGTGCTTTTCCCATGCCTCCATAAAGCGTTCCTTGATTTCGATGTTCATGGCATGCTCCTTTGGACGATGATTTTTTGTGTGCTTTGCCAGTATTCTATTGTATTTTCGAATTATGCGGCAACCGCTGCTTCATCCCAAAAAAACAAGTTCTTATCATGTCATGTTGTCATGTGTGGCGATAGCGTTTGCAGGGGAAGATTTGAAAAACGAAAGGAGTAGAGAACAATGCCGAAAATCCTGATGGGAGCCGTGGTCGGGCCAACTTAAGTAAAATTACAAAAAATTGCAAAATAAAATGCCCTAAATTCAATAACTTAGGGCATTTGTAGTATTATATGGCGTCCCCAAGGGGATT
>JAUVTM010000054.1 GCA_030601545.1 Syntrophobacterales bacterium | reverse complement strand
CTTCTTTGCCCAACTGCCCATAATGGCTACTATTCCGGGGGCCAGCGACTCGCCTCTCATAGTGAGTGGCGAATGAGCAGGGTTGGGAAAAGAACATGTTGGCGGCTGCAACCGGCGGTTAACAGGGAGACAACATAAACTCATGTTTTTTACCATTACCCTGTACATATCTTTGGCCATTTTCGGCCTCGGCTTGATCTACAAAGTCTCGACCTGGTTTCGATATTCCCTGGGGATAGAAACGAGAGATATTTCGCCCTCGGCGAGGGTTTTTGCAGCCGCCAAAGGCATCGCTTTGACCCTGTTGAGCCCAAAGATCTTCACTTTAATGAAGGTCTTTGTTTTGGACGTCCTCCTGCAAGTCAAAGTGCTGCAACAGGATTTCCTCAAATGGGCCATGCATATGTGTATGTATTACGGCTTTACTCTGCTCCTTCTCATGCATGGTCTCGACAAAATAGTTACCTCTGCTCTCTTTCCCAACTACTATTCAACGCTTAACCCGTTTCTATTTCTCCGAAATTTCTTCGGAGTCCTCATAATTGTAGGAATAGCTATCGCGATCTACAGACGGTTTGTTCTGAGAATGCCACGCCTGCGAACCAGCCCCATGGATCTTTACGCCATAATCATTCTTGCCATTATTATGATTTCCGGTTTTCTCCTGGAGGGTACAAAAATAACCTCCTACTCCAAGTTCCAGGACATGGTGGAGGAGTACACAATTCAGGCCGATGAAGAAGAACTGAGAACCCTGGAGGCATACTGGGTGGCGAAATACGGGGTGGTTTCACCTGAGGTCAAAGGACCCTTTGATGCTGAAACCTTGGAGGCGGGCCAAGAAGCGCATGAGATGAGTTGCGTTTCGTGCCACTCCCGTCCCCAGTGGGGATTCACCGGCTATGCGGTGGCCAAAATCACCAAGCCGGCAGCCTTACTATTGGATAGGGCAAATGTTTCCTCAATTCTGTGGTATATACACTTTTTGGCGTGCTTCTTGGGTCTGGCCTATCTTCCTTTCAGTAAGATGTTCCATATCTTTACAACCCCACTGAGTCTTTTGGCCAATTCGGTTATGGATAAGGAAACATCGGATCCGGCCAATATAGTCACCAGACAGCTTCTGGAGTTGGATGCCTGCATGCACTGCGGGACCTGCAGTGTGCAGTGTAGAGTCGGTGTGGTCTTTGAAGCAATGCACAATGTCAACATTCTGCCTTCTGAAAAGATACCCTCAGTCAAGGCACTTGTGGCAGGCAAGAAGCTCAGCCGTGAAGAGATAAGGGACATTCAAGAGGGGCTACATCTCTGTACCAACTGTTTCCGTTGCACTGTGGTTTGTCCTGCTGGGATCAATCTGCAGGAATTGTGGTTCAATGTGCGGGAGAGTTTATTGCAAAAAGGCGAGCCAGAGTTTCTGGTTCTTTCTCCCCTCTCTCTCTATCGTGGATTGATGAGTGAATCATTAGAGCAGAATTATTACCCTGATCCTATTAATGTGGCGCTAGAGACCATCTATCCCGCGGGCATACCACTAGAGATGCAGGATCGAACCATACCTGTAGTGCCGAGCGATAATGGCTGGTCGAGCACGCTGCACACATCAGTGCAAGCCAACACCTTCTCTCATTGCTTTCGCTGTGTGACCTGCACAAACGCATGTCCTGTGGTTCGCAACTACTCAAACCCTGCAGAACACGTGGGATTGCTACCACATCAAATCATGCACGCTGCCGGTATGGGACTCTGGGATCTTATCTTTAGTTCAAAGATGCTGTGGTATTGCCTCGGCTGTTATCAGTGTCAAGAGCATTGCCCTCAAAGTGTGCAAGTTGCTGATGTTTTGTATGAACTGAAAAACATGGCCATCGCACAAGCAAAAGAAAAACTGGCTGAACAGACAGAAAAGTAAAGAATTCGGTGAGATCATGAATTTTGTCTTATTGCGTTGCTGCACTACCCCCATAGTATTAAAACAGTACGAGTGGTCTACCAATGCAGTCATGGAAAAATTAGGTATAGGCCTGCTGGATCTCCCGGAACTTGGTTGCTGTGGGTACCCGTTGAGAAATATAAGTTTTAAAGCCCACGTCCTTGCCACCGCCAGGAATCTTGCCCTTTCTGAAAAAGAGAATCTGGACTTGCTTACGATATGCAACTGCTGCTACGGAACCATGAGATATGTGGACAAGCTGTTGAAGGATGACGCTTCCATAAGGAATGACGTCAATACAACTCTTGAGAAAGAGGGGTTGAGATACGAGGGAGATATTACAGCGAGACACATCCTACAGGTCCTCTACGAAGACATAGGCATTGAAGCCATAAGAGAAAAGGTAGTGCAGACTTTTGACGGCCTTAAGATTGCCACTCACTATGGCTGTCACATATTGCGACCAAGCGAAGTTACCCAGTTTGATAAACCGCACTCCCCTACTAAGTTTGACGAACTTGTGGAGGTGACTGGAGCTCAGAGTATCGACTGGTCTACAAAATTGGAGTGTTGTGGCTCGCCATTGTGGGGAATTAATGACGAACTCTCTCTAGACCTGACCGAAAATAAACTCAAGAACGCCAAGCAATCCGGTGCCGACTATCTCTGCGTTGCCTGCTCCTACTGTCAGATCCAGTTCGACATAGTTCAAAAAATATTGCTCTCCCAGAGGGGATCCGAGGCCAAGCTGCCCTCCATTCTCTATCCTCAACTCCTCGGACTCAGCTTGGGCATTGATGCCGAAACACTCGGATTGGCCATGAACCACTTGTCAATCAGCGAAATTGAGTGCTTTTTATTGCAAAAAGCGGCCTCGCAATCATGAATCAGATTTTCTCACAGCAATCTGAACTGTTGGCGCTGGCATCACAGGATGAGATACTAGGACAGGAGTTCTCTCCACAACCGCAGCCTTCAGATTTGCCGGCAACGGTCCGATAAAACCACCGGACCGACAGCGCCAGCGCAATTCCCGCTATGATGAATACAATGATAGTTTCTGACATAAATCTTCCTCAATGGAATCGACTCATTAAAACATAAAATGAGCGATCTGGAGGCTCAAACAACCAATTCGGGCGGGCGCAAAGCCCGCCCCTCAGGTGTCTTGAGAAGTCTTCGGGGGCGAGGATAATCCTCGCCCCCGAAGTTGTTTAGCCCTCCAGCCCGGATATTTCATGAATCACCTGCTGCGACCACGGATATGGCCGCCCTTCCTGGCGGCCTCGGGTGTCGGCCCCTGCGATGTACCGTTCAGGTACGCCTCGGAACCAACACCCTGCGGTTGCCCGGTGGCACGCCCATCTTCGTGGTCTCGCGACAGCAATTCATGAAATATCCGGGCTAGTCACTCCGACTTTACTCGGATTCTAGAGTCACGGTTACATAGAAAGACCTGCTTCCCCGTTTAACGAAGAGCAGCAAGGACTCGCCTCCTTTGGCTTTTCCGACCAGTCGTTTATACTGTTTCGTATCTTCCACAGCTTGTCGGTTTATCTCTTTGATGAGATCCCCGCGTCGCAAGCCGGCCTCAGCACCGACGCTGCCCGACTCAACGTTGGTAATCAGCACACCCTTCTCGCCCCGGGGCCAGTCAAATTGCTCTGCCAGTTCCGGTGTCAAGGTCTGCACGGTAAGGCCGAGATCAGTGGTAATGCTTTTTGCTATCTCGGGGAACTCATCCGGCATGGCCCCCACTTTTACGGTCAAAGTCCTGGTCTTGCCATCTCTAACAACCTTCATCTTGACCCGCTTTTTCGGAGGCGTGTTGGCAACAACCCTTTGCAGTTCATTGGGTGAACCAATGTTTTTTCCGCCAAAACCGATGACGATATCGCCACGCTCCAGACCGCTCTTTTCGGCGGGAGAATCTTCGATGACTTCAGCAATCAGTGCACCCTCGGCTTTTTCGAGTTTGAAAGATTTGGCAATGTCCTCTGTTACCTCCTGAATGCTGACTCCTAGCCAACCTCGAATGACCTTGCCCTTTTCCAATTGTGGCAACAACTCTTTGGCAATATTAATGGGAATGGCGAAGCCAATGCCCTGACCCGTGGCTATTATTGCTGTATTGATTCCTATGACCTCACCTTTCATATTGAAAAGAGGGCCACCGCTATTCCCTGGATTAATGGCAGCATCAGTCTGGAGGAAATCGTCATAGGGTCCGGCCCCAATCACCCTGCCCTTGGCGCTCAGAATTCCTACGGTGACGGTTCGTTCCAGGCCGAATGGATTGCCGATGGCCATGACCCAATCCCCCACCCTAGCTCTGTCCGAGTCCCCCAGTGGTGCCCCGCTTTTAACATCCAGAGATTTTTTCGTTTTGATCAGAGCGAGATCTGTCTTCGGGTCCCTCCCCACCACTTCAGCTTTGTACTCTTCGCCACCATCCAGTCGGACGGTAATTTCTTCGGCATTGGCCACTACGTGGTTGTTGGTGAGGATATAGCCTTTCTTGGGATCGATTATAACGCCCGAACCCAAGCTTCGCCGTCGACGTTCCTTGGGGATCTGTCCAAAAAAGCGCTCAAAAAAATCATCGCCAAAAAAGTCCCTAAATTGTCTATGCGGACCGAACGGACTCGGTATGGGGCCTCTCTTGATGACTGTGGTGGTAGAAATGTTGACTACTTCATTTTTAACTTGGTCGACAAGTTCGGCAAAGGAAATTGGTGCGTCTGGGTAGGGTTTTACCCCCTCTTCTGCCCCAACGGCTGTCTGGGCCAATGGCATAAGCAAGAATGCCAGCACGGTAATTGTTAAGATAAAGCCGCTCTCATATGGCTTGGAACGGCCTGTTCGTGAAATACCCATCCTCATGTCAGCTCCTTTCTGAATTAGCCTAGCCCGGATGTTTCATAGTGCGCCTGCTGCCACCACTTCAAGATTTTAGATTTTAGATTGAAAGGTGGCTGATGCAAACTGGTCATTTGAGTAAGACAAGAATCCAGTATTAACTTCCACCCTCTACTTTTTCTTACTCGGTCTTGTTCAATCTCAAATCGGCAATTGTCCTTCGGACTCCCACCCTTCGGGCGGGTTCCCAGTTTCGCAAGCTACAATCCATAAGCGCCCTTCCGGGCTATCGGGATTTTTTCTCCATATGGTTGACTAGCAGTTTAAGCTCTTACCTGCAAATAGACATCTGCACACCCGTAAAGTTCCACAATCATCGTAGACCTTGCCATCCAATTCGGATGCTTCTAATATAATGCTCTTTCCAAGTATGTAAAGTTTTGAGTAAGGAAAGAGCTCGACCTCACCTTGCCAAGGTGGCCCCATATGGAAATCTGGCAATTCAATGACCCTGAACCCCTTCGTCCTTTTATTCGGGCTTTGGAAAACCATGCCCCACATCTCGTAGACAGTGCCCGTCTACTTCTCGGGCCAGATCCTGCGCCAAGTCGGGCCGATCTCATTTGTTTGGCCCAGGGTTTAGTGGACAGCTCCGCAAACGTACGCCAGGCAGTAAGGATTTTGATTTTCAGCCCTCCGGTGGAGGAGGAACTTGCCCATTTTCGCCGCTTGGTCCATTGGCTTCCGGACTGGCTGCCCCCAGGTTGGTACGAACACGAATCCTTGCGACCACTGGTAGCGGAACTGATTTCAGCTACAGATAGCCTGCAAAATTGCCGCCCCTTAGCCGCAGTTCTTGAGTACTTATTGAAACGCCGTCTCTCCTCTTGGCGGCAGGAAGCCGCCCTTCTTTCTGGTTCGTTGCAGTCTTCAACTCGCAACCATCTCCTGTCCAGGCTGACCAGGCGATTGCCCATTCTCCTTCAACCTGGTTTAAGAAGGCGGCTTCTTGAAAAAAAAGGTCTTTCGCCCGGGCAGATATGTGAGATCCTGGTCGCCACCAGCCGGCTCTCTCCAATGGGCTCCCTCAGGTACTGGCGGCGGATGATATCGCTTGACGACCTAGCCAGCCCGTCAATTCTAAGCGCACCCCAAAGCCGCATTGAGGAATTCTGCCACGAGCCTAACGGAGATCTTTCTATCCTCTCCTGGGGGCAGCGCAGCCTGGAAGAAATCTCTTTTCTGGAAAGATTGATTTCTTACCAGACAAACGAGCTTGTTGAAGTATTTCAACTGGCTAAAGAGGTGAGCCAACGAACGAAGCGAGTGGTGTTGACCCTCCATAACGCCAGCCTCGGTGCTTCGAGCGGCTGGGGGGTTCCCTCTTTTGGTCAGCAGGTGCCAGGCGAGGCTGCGGCAACATTTCTTGACCGGGTCAACTCCTTGCGACAAGATTTTGTCGCGAGTCTCTCTAGTCCACACCGGTCATCCCCATGCTCCCAAGTTCATTGTTCTCAAAAACACATCGACAACCTGTTTCTCCTCTGGGGGAAACGTCTGGTTAGGCCCAGACTGCTGCAAGATATCTGGGCATTGCGGGTGAGCCTGATTCTAAACGACTTACCAATTGGGGAATGGGAACAAGTCGCCAGTGAAGCGACTGAATTGCTGGACCATACTGATCACCTAAGGCTAACCCGGGGCAAAGGGCTGGCCATTACTTTTGTTCCACCAACCACCGCCCGCCGGCAGGTACACGAGACTCTGCTCTGGTATCAAAAGAAGAAAGCGGGGCATGACCAGCTATTCAGCTTACTCTGGGCCTTTATAGGGGCCGGCGAAGAGTGGCTTCGCAGCGAACGGCTTGAGTCTCTCGTCCTGCCGCTTATTGACAAGTTATTTATCTCTTCCCGGCGTGACCAGGATTTGGGTTATCTCCCTCTTTTCGTCCAGCTCGTCTGCCGTGCGGGCCAGGCCCCTCTTTTCTTATTGATCGACGACACTCCCAGAGCAGCACACCCGAGCCTGCAGTTGGCTGTTGAGCATTGGCGTCAACACCACGGCTTTCTTGGCCTGGGTGTTTTTGCCGGCCAGGCAGACTCTAAGGAGAAGCCCCTCGAAACTATCCTAACCCGCAGTTCTCGAGTAAATCTGTTTGCGCTACGCCCCCTGACTCAAGTGCACAATCCCATGTCCCTCGGCACTTTGCTCGCCAAGAGACCCCAAAACTTCCTCAGCTCCACAGAATACGATTCCTCATGGAAGGACAACCTGCCGTTTCTTTATCATGGCACCCAGGTGGCACCTTTCGCCGGTGCAGTGAAACGGGCTGAACAGTTCTCTCCCGCCTTGACCACTTCGGCAGGGCCAATGGCCTTTGGCATCTACTATCGCCACAGACTCCGTCAGCTAGCTCTTAAACGGCTGGGGCTCCTTGCAGAAAAAAGCCGGGCAAATGATACTCACTCTTCTCTCCATAACCTTTGGCGTGAGTATGCCCAACTAGCAAATTTGTTCTGAGGGGAGAATAACAACGTCGACGATTGCGGATTGCGGATTGCGGATTGAAAATTTGCGGAAAAGCTCGTGAGAACCACTGTGCTCAGTCACAAATTCTGTAGTAAGAGCTGTTTACTCTCCATATGTAGATTTGCTGCCCAGTAGCCAGCGGAATTTCCCACATCAAACCCATTGCCTTCAAGGGCCACGGCTAACAACCCTTTTTCTTTGATGATGGCTTGCACAACGGGAACATCGTCCAGCTCACCCTTGATGTGTGGCCGCAACTTTTCAATGTAGTCAAAAAAGTGGGGCAAGAATATACCGCCGCCAAAATTCTTGAGTACGCTGTCTCCCGCTGGGATGTGTAAAGGGTCACTGACTTTGTCAGAAAAGTGTCTAACTCTCAAGAGTTTTTTGCTCTCATCAGAGATAGCTTCTGTTTCGAGAATACCAACATTACCAAAACGTGAGGCCTGCTCTGTTTCCAACCGAAGAGCCCCCAGCATATCCCGCGGCTCACGAGAGAAAAATGGTATCATCTGCGACACCACCGGAAGACCATCCAGGAGAATGTTGTCCGGCATCACCAGTGCGAAAGGTTCGTCGTCGATAAAATCCCGGCAAAGACTGACTGCGTCTGCTAATCCGAGAGGACTAGGCTGAACGAAAAAGCTAAATTTGCAGGCCCGCAGGAGCACTCTCAGGTGGGCATCCAGTTGGGGCGCAAGGAACTCGGGCTGCTCACCCATGAGAAACTGACGGATACTCTCTTTAGCAGGACTGATGACAACACCGATCTGGCGAATACCGCTGGCGGCCAAACCTTCTATTGCGTGGACTATCAGAGGCTTTGCTGCCACGGTCAGGAGCTCTTTAGGAAGATCTCCAGCAATTGCCCGCACCCTTGTCCCCAAACCGGCGGCTGGAATAATGCCTTTACGAACGATCGTAGAGGACACGGTAGCACTCCAGTTCTATGTCACTCAGCATAATTTTGTAGGTATCTTCGCCTATCTCATCCATTGGTTTCCACTTATCGCGGAACACAAGCTTTTGTTCGAGAAACATCTGTAACTTTAGCTCGGTTTTGTTTCTGGAGAGTGGTTTGATGTCAGCCACTACCATACTTCTGTAACCAACATCCTCCAGCCACTCGGTCTGAATGTGCAACTCATTACCCTGCCTGGTATCTAGGGTAAACTTCTTCTTTTCCAGTACTCGCTCCACCGCCTCCCTGACCACATCAGGTTTCAGCCTGAAAACCTTCTTCTGCGGCCGGTTAGCAACCATTTCTTGCCTATGCGTCAGAGGTTTCGTACAGTACGCCAAGAAGGCAGGCATGCTCAACAGGAGCAGGAACAGGAGTAGCAATCTACCTTTGCCACCAGAACGAACGCGCACCCAGCTACCCATGCGTGTCTTCCTTGAGTTTTGCGTTGACAAATGGTCCATGGCTAATCTACCTTTAATTTGTACTCGTAGAAAAGTGAAACGCAGAAGAAGAGGCATGCATGGAGTTTGCCACAGCTCGCAACCGTATGGTGGAAAGCCAGCTTGTCAGCCGCGGTATCAAGGACACCCGGGTTCTTGAAACCATGCGCAAAGTGCCTCGCCATCGCTTTGTGGAAGAAGCTCTTGTCAGCCAGGCCTATAATGATCATCCGCTTCCCATAGGTGAGAAGCAGACGATCTCACAACCCTATATGGTGGCACTTATGACCGAAGCCCTTGAGCTCCAGGGCGACGAGAAAGTCTTGGAAATCGGAACCGGCTCCGCCTATCAGACAGCAATCCTAGCAGAACTCGCAGAGAAAATCTATTCCATTGAGCGCATTCGTCCCCTCTCAATCAAGGCCAGACGCATCCTGGACGAACTGGGTTACTTCAACGTGGTCCTCAAGGTGGGAGATGGTACCGTTGGGGCAAAGGATGAGGCCCCTTTTAATGCCATAATAGTAACAGCCGGCTCCCCTGAGATTCCGCAGCCTCTGGTGGACCAGTTGGCTATGGGCGGTAGACTGGTTGTCCCCGTGGGCGACAAATACACTCAGTCCCTCATGAGGGTTGTCCTGACGAAGGAAGGCATTACCAAGACGGATCTCGGTGGTTGCCGTTTTGTCGATTTGCTGGGCCGGCATGGTTGGAAGGAGTGATTTTACATGAATCAACGCTCTCCCATTATCGGGGTCATCGGCTCGGGTCAGTGCGAGAGCAGTATTTACCAACGTGCTGTAGAGGTTGGCGAAGAAATAGCTAAACGGGGTGCTATCTTGGTCTGTGGCGGCCTGACTGGGGTCATGGAAGCAGCTGCTAGAGGCGCTTCTTCTGCTGGCGGCCTCACTGTCGGCATTCTTCCGGGCCCTTCAACTCGCAGCGCCAATCCCCACATCAAAATACCCGTAGCCACAGACATGGGACAGGCCCGGAATGTAATCATCGCCCACACAGCCGATGCTCTAGTGGCTGTGGCCGGCGGTGCCGGCACGCTCTCCGAAATCGGTCACGCTTTGAAAATCGGCAAACCTGTTGTGGGCCTCCAAACCATCCCCAATCTTGAAGGGGTTCAATA
>JAUVTM010000030.1 GCA_030601545.1 Syntrophobacterales bacterium | reverse complement strand
CGCTTTATTTCTTTGGTGGCTTCTAAAACCACGCGCAGACCGGCACTCGAAATGTAGTCCAGATTCTCGCAATCCAAGATTACCTTTTTTGTGCCATCCTCGATAATTTGCAATATCTTCTCACGAAATTCCGAAGAGCTGTTCGCATCTAAACGTCCACTCAGAGTTAAAATACAAATTCCGTCCTGTTTCTTCTCGATAACTTCCATCCGTACTCCTTTCAAACTGTTTCGCATTTCCTGCTTCGCTTAAGCTCACTCCACAACGCAGAGCAGAAGTGCTTGATCATCGTCAGCCGGCAATCCTTTTGCAAACCTCTCCGCATCATCAACAATTGCATCGAGTATTTCTCTTGGGTTATCCCCGTGATCTTTGGAAAGTTGCCGGCGCAGTCTTTCTAGGCCGTACATTTCCCCTTCCGGGTTGAACCGTTCAGTGAGCCCGTCTGTATAGAACAACAGCCTGTCACCCGCTTGCAGACTGATCTCCGTTAAGGGCACCTCACCGTAGTCCTCTATTCCCATGGCAAAGGTACCAGCGCAAGGAATCTCAGCCGTCTCACCATCGGCAGGCCTGTATAGGAGTGGGTCCATGTGTCCCGCTTTTACTATGCGCAGACTTTGATCCCGTCCATTATAAACAGCGTAAATGGCAGTAATGAAACTCATGCCGACAACCTCGCAAAGAGTTCTGTTGAGGTCTTTCAGAACTTCACCAGGGTCGCTGGCCGCTCCCGGATAACCCCGCAACAGGGCACAGGTCATGGCCATACGAACAGCGGCAGGAGTACTGTGGCCTTCAGCGTCCGCCACCATGAAACCCCAGCGCTCATCCGGAAGTTCGATAATGTCGTAGTAATCGCCACCAGCGTAGCGACTGGTCTGGTAATAAGCCGACAGCTTCATCCCCTTAATCTCGGGAAGCCGTTTAGGGAGGAGGTCGTATTGTACCTTGGCAACCACTTCGAGCTCTCGCTCAAGCGCATCTTTCTGCTCCTGGAGCTGTTGTTGCAGCCGGTGAATGGTAAGATGAGTGTTAACCCTGGCGATTACCTCGTCTGCCTGAAATGGCTTGGAAATGTAGTCCACGGCCCCCAGATCCAAGCCCCGGACCTTGTCCTTGGTGTCATCGAGCGCCGACAAGAAAATTACAGGGATATCACGTGTGGCCGGGTTTTCCTTCAATTGGCGACATACCTCATAGCCATCAATCCCCGGCATCATAATGTCCAACAGGATCAACTCTGGAAGTGCCTTCTTGACGATGGTTAGGGCTGTTTCACCGTCTTTGGCAACCAAGAGATTATATCCTCGTCCTTCAAGGGTCTGAAACAGCACCTGCAAATTTGCGGGATTATCGTCCACGAGCAAAATTCTTTCAGCTTCTGCTCGACTGTCCGTAGATGGTGGCGAGTGGTTGGTCATTTTTTGCTCCGGTTACTCTTTTCCATTCTTTTCCAGATCCTCTGCCAATTCTCTTATACCATCAAAATCAAACGCTGTCGCCAGTTGAGAGATCTCCTCTCCGTAATGAGAGGCTCCATCCTGCTGAGCTACGAGTTCTGCTGCGATTTTCTTCAACTCGGTCACATCCCCAAGCTCGGCGGCCTGTCGCAAACGCTGCGCTATATCTTTGGCCACTTCTGCTGGGAGCGGCGGCGGCTCATCTCTTTTCACCACACCTGGTTCCTCTTTTTCTTGCTCAATATATAGTACCTCCAGGTGGCGTTCAATCTTTCTAAACACCTCTGAAGCGCGAAACGGCTTGCCGATGAAATCATCACAACCCACCTCCCTGATTTTTTCCTGGAAATCAGGAAACACACTGGCAGAAACAGCAATAACCACCGTGTCCCGAAGAGCAGGGTCGCTTCGAATCTCTCGTGTCGCCTCGATCCCATTCATAATAGGCATCCGAACATCCATCAGTACCAGCGGCAAGCGGTGCTGCCGTAATTTCTCCAGAGCCTCTTTGCCGTTGACCGCTTCCATGGCTTTGAACCCAGCGGATTCAAGTAACTGAACCAGGATGTCACGATTAACCCTGCGGTCATCGGCGACCAACACGGTGATGTCCTGACCCGGCGCCAGCACATGGTATCGCTCCTCCGTCAGGGGTTCTGCTGCCAGTTCTTTTAGATCAAGACCATCTACTTCGGTAAGGGGGTGCAAAATTGTGAAACACGTACCCTTGCCGGGCTCGCTTTCAACCTCCAGTTCGCCGTCAAGTGCACTCACTATGCGTTGACTGATTGCCAGACCAAGACCAGTGCCGCCGCTGACTTTCCCACCTTCTGCCTGGGTGAATGGATCGAAGACTTCGGCCAACTCTTCGGGCGTCATGCCAATGCCGCTATCTTGCACGATAAATTCTAGCCGCTTGTCCGCTGCTTCTTTGACTTTAAGCGTAATGCTTCCCTCATTGGTAAATTTGACGGAGTTGCCCAAAAAATTGACCAGTACCTGTCTGAGCTTGGTTGAGTCAGTGATTATCCCCTGCGGAACCTCGGGCGAAACATCCAGAGAAAAGGCCAAGCCCTTTTCCTCGGTACGTTGGCTGATGATGTCGGCGACGCTCTGCAGGAGGTGATGCAGGTCGCAAGGCGCCAAATCAACTTCAAGCCGGCCGGCCTCGATCTTCGATAGGTCCAAGACGTCATTGATCAAATTCAGTAGATGTTGCCCGCAGTTTTCTATCCCATCCAGGCTCTCACGTTGCTTCTTACTGAGGGTCCGATCGCGCTGAAGAATTTGAGCATAGCCTATGACGCCGTTCAACGGTGTCCGCAGTTCGTGGCTCATGTTGGCAAGAAAATCGCTCTTGGCCTGGCTGGCTGCATCTGCCGCCAGCTTGGCTTGTATCAACTCTTCTTCCATGAGCTTGCGTTCGGTGATGTCCTCCTTGACGGCTACAAAATGGGTGATCTCACCTGCTAGATTTCGGATGGGCGAAATAGATGCGCTTTCCCAGTAGGATTCACCACTCTTCTTCCTGTTATGAAAC
This sequence comes from Syntrophobacterales bacterium, assembly GCA_030601545.1. Taxonomy (GTDB): domain Bacteria; phylum Desulfobacterota; class Syntrophobacteria; order BM002; family BM002; genus BM002. The sequence continues at coordinate 10,795 of JAUVTM010000030.1, read as the reverse complement.
TCGCCACGCCATACATTACCTTTAAGAATCTCCTTCCAGAGCCCCTCATAGAACTCAGTGCTCTGTTTACCGGACTTTAAAATTCGCGGGTTCTGCCCAATCGCCTCTTCTGCACTGTATCCGGTCACTTCAACAAAATTGGGATTCACATACTCGATCGTACCTTCGCGGTCAGTGATAACTACAGTGGCAGGACTCTGCTCGATGGCGCGAAATAGCTTGAGTAGCTCCTCTTCGGCCTCTTTGCGCTTGGTGACATCAAAAAAGACTCCACTGACGTAATCAACCTCTCCCCTTTCATTGCAAACGATAGTTCCCCTGTCACTCACCCAGAGAGTCTCTCCACCCTTGGCCCTGACTCTGTATTCTCGGACAAAAGACTTGTCCGTTTTCAAGGCCTTGATAAAGGCTTCACGGGCACCCTGAAGATCTTTCTCAACTATAAGGTCAGACCACTTTCTTTCCCGAGAATTGAACTCCTCCGCCCTGTAACCTATTATTGTCTCTACCTTGTCGTCTATGAAAGCCACTGACCAATCCGCGAATCCCTTGTAGACGATACCCGGCATATTGTCTACCAACAAGCGGTACTCGGCCTCGCTCTCTCTAAGCGCCTCCTCGGTCCGCTTGCGCTCGGCGATTTCCTCTGAAAGTTCTTTGGTCCGCTCCTCCACCAGTTCTTCCAGGTGATCCCGATGCTTCCTCAGCTCTGCCTCTGATTCTTTCAAACCCTTTTCTGCCTTGCTAATCGAATCAATCATCTTATTGAATGACTGGGCCAGGTGTCCAATTTCGTCGCCTGATCGAATTTCTATATGATGGTCCAGATTACCTGTACGAGCGATGAGGCCAGTTCCTTCGTCAAGTTTTTTCAAAGGCTTGACAACAAAATTTTGCAGGCCGATAAGGGTAAGTCCACTGAGAAGGGCGAGGGCTAAAAGCAGAGCCAAAAGTATCCCGTTTACAAAACTGCTAACCTCGGAATTGATTTCTTCCGCAGGAATGATCATGCCAAGCTTCCAACCAAGTTCAGGGGAGGTATCGAAAAAGAGGTATTGTTTTTCCAAGTTTTTTGTGAGAGTTACAACCCCTTGACTCTCTTCAAAGAGTCTGTCGAAGTCATCTTTGTATATTGCCTCAATACTTTGAAAGCTCTCGGCTTTGTTCCGACTCGCCAAAAACATGCCATCTTCATCGAGCAGAACCATGTAACCGTTGCGTCCAACCTTGATGTTTTCAATATAGTCTGTGAGGTTATCAAGGGTTATATCAATACCCACTACACCATAGACTTGACCTTGTTCATCTAGGAGTGCGGCAACTACCCCTATGTTTACATCCAATGAGGTTACGGAGGTATAGGGGGTAGTTCTTACTACTTTTCCAGGGTTTTCCTTAGCCAAGATGTACCATGGTCTGGCTCTAGGATCATACTTCGTGGATCTATTTCTTTTATGAGACCGCACAAAACTACCGTTTTCCCGGCCCATATAAACAGAATTAGCAAATTTGTGTGTTGCTCTATAGCTGTTGAATATGTTGATTATTTTTTGCTCCAGTGCACCGATGTTGTATTGAAAAGTGTTTTCATCAGCCTCAGCAAAATTAGTAAATCCCTCATCATTCCTTGAGATTACCAACTCATTTGAAGCAATAGCCTCGAGATCTGCTTCGACTTCCTTTATAAAACTGTTTAATGCAAAGTCAATGTGGTTAAGTTGATTCCCAAAGTTACTATAGATTGTTGTAAATTTTTCTTTTCTTAGTTTTGATGAGAGGAGACCACCCATCAGAACCAGGATACATAAACTAACCCCGGCATAAAGAAACAATATTTTGTGGCTAAGCTTAAGTTTCATTTAATTGCTCCTCTAGCCCGGATATTTCATGGATCACTTGCTGCGACCACGGATATGGCCGTCCTTCCTGGCGTCCTCGGGTGTCGGCCCCTGTGACGTACCGTTCAGGTACGCCTCGGAACCAACACCCTGCGGTTGCCCGGTGGCACACCCATCTTCGTGATCTCGCGACAGCAATTCATGAAATATCCGGGCTGGCAAGGCCTTTGCTCACTTTTCCCATAAACTTCTCCCCCTTGTCGCGGGGACGGGGAAGGAAAAGGGATTTTCTGTGTCTACACCCGGTCATCTTACCCGTAAATGCTTCAACTGGGAAGAATTTCTCGACAAGGTTTCCTTTGTGGGTCTCACATCGGTTACCAGCGCGGGCACAAGGAAGCCTCAATTATCACGATCAACAGGGCTCCAAAAATCCATGGGAACCGCTTTGTGGGTTGCGATGACTATTTTTATGGTTTAGGTTTATTGGCGAAATATGATAAGAAACACTAACGCCGCAGACCTCCCCGGGGAAAAACAACCAACTGTTGTGGGATCAAGAATGAACCAGCCGCTCATTCAGTTTGTAGACGTCTACAAAAGGTTCGGGGCCAATCAGGTTCTAAATGGCGCCGATCTGTCCATTTACCAGGGGGAGATCACCACCATTATTGGTAAGAGTGGCACGGGTAAAAGCGTGCTCCTGAAGCACATCATTGGCTTGTTGGAACCAGATTCGGGCAGGATTCTTTTCCAGGGACGATCCTTGTCTGAAATGAAAAGGGCTGAGATAGACAGCCTAAAAGCCAAATTAAGTTACATGTTTCAGGACACGGCTCTTTTCGACTCTATGAGTGTCTACGAAAACGTCGCCCTTCCTCTGAAAGAGGCTACCTCCCTGCCGAAAGGGGAGATTCGCACCCGGGTGTGGGACAAACTGAAGTTATTCGACCTGGAAGGGATCGACAACAAGTATCCCAGCCAGTTGTCCGGAGGCATGAAGAAACGGGTAGCTTTGGCAAGAGCCCTGGTGACTGAACCAGAGATTGTTCTTTTCGATGAGCCCACCACAGGTCTCGATCCCATACGAAAAAGCGCAGTACACAGCATGATCTCAGATTACCAAAGAAGGCTCGGGTTTACTGGGGTTGTGATCAGCCACGATATTCCTGACATTTTTTACATTTCCCAGCGCGTGGCCATGTTGGACGAGGGACTGATCCGGTTCGAAGGCACCCCGGAGGAAATCCAGCAGGCCTCTGACGAGGTGGTGCAGCAGTTCATCCAAGGGCTGGAAACCCCCCACGACGCTCTGACCGGGATGGACACCCAGGCTCAAGGCGAGAGGAAGTTTCAAGAAGAGATGGCCCGGCTGGAAAGCCACCATATCACTTTTTCCGTCATTTCATTCACTGTGCAAAATCTGGATGAAGTCAATGAGAAGCTCGGGCATGTGGCAGGTCAGACCGTGGTCAAAAACCTTGCCTCCCGGGTGAAGCAACAGCTCGAGATCACCGATACCTGTTCCCGTTACGGCATGAACAAGATAATGGTGGTCCAGCACAACGCCAAGATGGATAAGGCCCGAAAGTTCTGCATCAAATTAGCCAGAGAGTTGAGGGTAAGTGATTTTATCGAGGGTGAAGGGCAACCCGGGCTAAATTTGTCGATTACCGCTGGATTCGCCGAAGCCCGGGAAGGGAGCCCGTTGAAAGAGGTACTTACGAATGCGGAATCTACAGACAGTACCTACTTTGAATTTCGTATCGAGTAGCTCAAAGACTTTATAGCGGAGGCTTGCTGTGGCGAACACACTTTCCATCTCATTTGCTAACGACATGCAGGAATTGACTCATGTGCTTCAGGTAGTGAACGTTTTTCTGGAACCGCGAGCGTTATCATCCAAGCTCGTTTACGCGGTAAACCTCATTTTGGAAGAGATTCTCATGAACATCATCAAATATGGATATGACGATGGAGAGTCCCATGAGATTGAGGTCCAAATCGAGGTCGAGCAAGAGGAGGTCGCCCTCACAGTCATAGATGATGGCAGAGAATTCAATCCGCTGACGGTCCCGCCGCCGGATCGCTCCAAGTCCGCCATGGATCGACTTGAAGAGGGTCTGGGTCTACAATTCGTACGTCACATGAGAAACGCGATAGAGTACCGCCGGGAAGAGGACAAGAACATTTTGAAAATTTGGATGTTTCTCTAGCCCGTATTCCGTCGCGAGACCGTGGAGAAGGCTGTGCCGTTTCCGGATTGCCGCCTTATCAGGCAGGTAGGAGCAATCAGAGGTCGTAAGAGAGCATGAGCCAAAGCAAAAACTGGTTGGAATCACCCTCGTCATCTACGATCGGGCTGTCCGCCGCGTCACCAATGAGCCGACTGTAACTGCCAAAGGCTAAGACATTCCAATACCCGTAAAAATTATAGCGACCGGTTAGCAAAAAACCGACATCTTTGAAACCAGAGTCGGCATCGTATTGGTCTAACCCGCTGCGCTGCGAGTCCCCTCTATCGACACTGAAATAAGCATTCATGTAGTCACCGTCAGCATACGTCGTAAAGGCGCTGAACCCTACCATCAACTGGTAATTTATTGGCATTTTGTACCCAACGTCTAAGGTGAGCAAGAAGCCATTCCCACCGACTGCATCCTGCTGGGCCTTTATTTCGGCGGCCCACCCATCAAACTCGATACCCCAAAAGATGCCCACCATAACGGAGGTGTCAACTTTCTGCATGCGATCCACCTTATTGTTGTCGACATCGTCCCGTTCAGGGATATACCCAAGCATTGGCCCGAATCTCCAAATGTCATCCGGAAGCACGTTCGCTTTGAAGTCGACACCTCGTTGGCGGTTGCCTTGCAGATGCAGAAACTGGCCTGAATCCAAATCTGCTCTGGCATAAGGCAGAAGGACAGGTTCATAGTCTTCGGACCCTTCATAATCTGGTGCTCCACCAACGCCGAAGCCCAATTCCAATTTCTCCACTGCCATAGCGGGCTGGGCGGCGACTGTGACCGCAAGGAGTAAAGCCAGTAGCAGCTTTTTCATTTCTCCTTCCTTATGCCTTCTCCGTACAAGGTTCGGAGCGGAATCTTCAGAGTTGCCTCACGGGCCTCCAGGACGGGTGGTTTGCGAGTGATGCTCCTCCAACACTCGCCCCAGAGCCCTGAGATGCGCCTTCTCCTCCTCGGCAATCTCGAAAAGAACCTCCTTGGTGGAGGCATCGTTGCTTGCCGCCGCCATTCTCAGATATAGGTCCAGTGCCTGAGTCTCTACCATCATCGCCACATCGACAACCCCAGCAACGCTCTGGAGAAAAGATTCATTCTTGGCCAGAAATCTCCGGATATCAATGCCCCCTTCCATGACAGTGGCTTTGACGTTCTCTTCGAAAGCCCGAATCTCATCCGGATCCATATCCCATTTCAAGCTCACATCCAGTAATCTCCTCATGTGGCTTTGTTCAGCTTTAATGAGATGGGCGAGAAGCTCGATGAGCTCTGGGTCTTTGGCCTTGGATCTGACGGTTTCATGGAAAGCCTTCAGCCCTCTTTCCATTTTGTATGACAGTGTAATGACCTCTTGCACCGTTTCATCACCCCTGACAAATTGGAGATGGAATTCCCGCGGCCCTTCAGCCGCAGGGCCCTCCCATGCCTCCATTCCCCCTTCCAGATAGTACACCTTCCTGAAATATTGATTGGCCAGTAACTGAGCCGCCATGCGACTTCGCCCGCCAACGGCACAGTAGACTATAATTGTCTTCCCTGGATCCAAATCCCGTAGAGAGTCAGCCAACTCCGGCAAAGGAATGAGCTTTGCCCCTGGCAAGTGTTCGCTTTCATACTCAATGGGCTGACGCACATCCAGGACAGTAAAAGTGGACTCAGGGTGTTGAGACATAAAGGTTTCGGCATCATCTGGAAACATTACTCCCACATTGGTCAACTGTTCACTCGTTTCCATTCCATCCTCCAAGTAAAGAATCCGGGCCCTGCGAAGATCCCGCTGCGGTGTGGCGGGGACAGGGGAGGGAAAATATATTTTTGGGTGAATACCAAAGAACTCGCATTCTCAAAAAGACTAGCCAAGAAGACTTTTTTACGCTAGCATTAATACCTGTAACGGGGTTGGTCTCAACCGCCACCGGAGCTTTCAGGGGTTTCCGTGAAAGACAAGAAACCCTTGATAGCTTTTCTGAAACATGAATCGCGTCTTAGAACGCAACCACATGAGAAAACTGGACGATGGAAAAGCGGCCCATCACAAGGCCTGGTTACGAGAGACTACGAGCAGAGCTCTCCTTTCTCTACCGTTTTGTCCGTCCTCAGGTCATAGAAGGTCTCTACGATGCCCGGTCATACGGGTACAAGGCCAATAACTTGCAGTATTTTGCCGCTCGCGAGCGGCAGGCCTTTGTGGAGGGTCGAATCGAGGATTTGCGCCGCAAGATCTCCCTATCAGAAATAGTGGTTGGACAGCACCTCATCTCCTCAGTTGCCTGCTTCGGCGCTACCGTCGGGGTGGAAGATATCGCCAACGGCGACCGGGCAACATATCAACTGGTGGGCCCATTTGAAGCTGATGCCATGAAGGGCCGAATCTCTATTGACTCACCCATGGGGAGCACTCTTTTAGGCCGGCGTCCAGGTGATGAGGTTACTGTCTATGCTCCTGGCGGCGTCCGCTCCTTCCGGCTTCTTTATATTGTTTCTCATTAGCTGCTATTTAAGACTGCGTAGCTCGTCTGCCCTGCCTACCCTTTTATAACTCCCATTGGCCGCAAGCGCACCACTTTCTTGCTGATACCGGCACCGGACACAACCTCCACCACCTGACTCACATCCTTGTAGGCCTCCGGGATCTCTTCCCGCACGGTAGTCTTACCGGCACTGCGAACTGTGATGCCCTGATCTTCCAATTCCCGAATGATTGCTCTGCCTTTGGACACCCTCATTGCCTGCTTTCGACTCATCACCCTACCGGCACCATGGCAGGTGCTGCCGAAGGTCTCAGCCATGGCCTGCTCTGTTCCCACCAACACATAAGAGTATCGCCCCATGTCACCAGGAATAAGCACGGGCTGGCCTACATCTTTGTAAGCCACCGGTGTGTCCGGATGATGGGGCGGAAAGGCCCGGGTGGCGCCCTTGCGATGCACACACAACTTTCTTTCCTTACCATCCACCCGGTGAGTCTCAATCTTGGCGATATTGTGGCAAACATCGTATATGAGCCTGAGCCCCAGCCGCTCCGAGCTCATCTGAAACACACGCTCGAAGGTCTCCCGCACCCAGTGGAAGATAATTTGCCGGTTGGCAAAAGCATAGTTGGCAGCGCCTGCCATGGCGGCCAGGTACTGCCGCCCTTCCTCGGAGGCAATGGGAGCGCAACACAACTGCCGGTCAGGTAGCTCGATGCCATACTTTTGCGTGCTTTTCATCAGTATTTTGATGTAGTCATCGCAAACCTGGTGACCAAGTCCCCGCGAGCCGGTGTGTATGATTATCGTTACCTGATCCAGAAACAAGCCCAAAGCCTTGGCAGCATGCTCATCGTACACTTCATCTACGTAACCAACCTCTACGAAATGGTTCCCCGACCCCAGGGTGCCTAACTGGGGCCTGCCCCGTTCGAGAGCCCGATCGGAGATCAGGTCCGGGTCGGCACCCTGGATACAACCCCGTTCCTCGATGTGTTCCGGGTCTTCTTCCAGCCCGAAACCTTGCCTTACTGCCCAGCCGACCCCTTTTACCAGCACCTTCTTCAGCTCGGCTTTTGAGAGCCGCAAATCTTTACGTTTGGAGCCAATCCCGGAGGGGATATTTCTAAACAGGGTTTCCACCAGTTTCCGGATGTGGCCTTTGACTTCCTTGCGCTCCAGCCCGGAGCGCACGAGTCGCACCCCTCAGTTAATGTCGTAGCCCACTCCTCCAGGAGAGACCACACCATCGTCCAAGGAAAACGCTGCGACTCCCCCGATGGGAAAGCCATACCCCCAATGGATGTCGGGCATGGCCAGAGAATGGCCCACAATACCTGGTAACCAGGCCACATTAGCCACCTGCAGCAGGCTCTGGTCATTGCGGATGTTGGCCATCATAGCCTCATTGGCATAGACGATGCCGTCGGTGCGCATCTTGCCCTCTTTTGGCAACCGCCAGCGGTACTCGTCGATTTTTTCAAGCTTGATGGAGTGTTGTTTTTTCACCGTGGCACCTCCAGGTTCTCGGTTCTGGATGCTAGTATCCAGTATCTAGAATCTAAATATCAAATATCACCTGTGCCTTCCAGCCCTGGTCGTCTTCGACAACCTCGAGCTGGTGGTAGGTGACCGCCTTGACTTCTGTTTTCATGGTGTGGATTTCCGGATCGAAAACCTCGCCCCAGGCGGTTGCCTCCAGTGCGAGGTCTTTGAGATTTACCTGAAACCGTCCAAAAATGAGGCCCTCGGTATCCAACAGGTAGAGCAGTTCCTGGAGCCAGCTCACCAGCAGGGTTTCCATATCATCTTCCTGCAGCCTGAACTGACGCTGGATCAGGCAGTTCAAAGAATCCACCCTGGTGACCAGCTCACTAAAACCCAGTCCAGCTGTCTCGAATATCCCCTCGAGCGTCGGCGCCTTGACCAGGATACCAGCGTCGGCAGTGTGGTCGATGAACTGAAAAGATCCCTGAGGGTGGGTGGCCATGGGCTTCAACCTCCACGTATATGCCCGCAGTTGTCAGCAGCCAGTATCGTTGGACAGCGGTCTCGCGACAGCAATTCATGAAATATCCGGACTAATACTATAACACGCGAAGGCGTGAGTGATACAGTCCAAGCGTGAGGTGAGCGGTCAAGCGGGGAAGGACCCGGCTTTGGGCTGGCCCTTAAGGGGACTATAAAACCTCAGGATCAGATCTCTCCGGTCGGCGCTCAGCATTCAACTATCAGCTATCAAGTCTTTGAAAATATGAACCGCAGAACCGCAGAACAAAGAACCGCAGAATATCGAAGTGAAAAACATTGTCTTACTCCTTTCAAGAACTTCTGCTGTTCGAAATTCCTTGTTCGATATTCGATATTCAAAATACAGAACAGGCTGAATCCCGCTTCAATCAGGACTGAAAGTGCGGCATTATATTACCTCAAGCAGAAATAACTGTCTCTGACCCCCGCAAGGCGGGGTCCTAGACTGGCCCATCGAAGATCCCGCTATGCGGGGAAGGACCAGATTTTCGATGTTGAATCGCCTTTCTGGAGGGTGAGATGCGAAGTGCTCAGCTCTTTTCCATATTTTTGACATAACCGTCAACAAGTTGCTTCGCATCGAGTTGTAATACTTCCGCATAAGACTTCAGGAAACTCTTCAGATAGACCTTCGGGGGGAGGTTGGTTGTGTCATCGCGTTCTATTGCTTCCAGTGCGGTGGGACTTATCTTGGTGGCCTCAAAAACCTCCTCTAACTCTATTCCCAGTGACTCACGTAAGTTTTTCAAATCTTGCCCGGAGATAAAATCACGATTCAGCATAACGCTGGCAAGTTTTCCTGTTCCTTTCTCTCTGATCTTTTTTCTGATTCTTGCCAAGTTATTGTCTCTCGTCATGGCTGTATTCACTTGAAAAAGGGGTATTGCCTTCTGTCGTTCTTTTGCAGTCAATAAATTTTCAGGTATTTCCCCAACATCCACAAGACTCTTATCATAAGCATTTCTCTTTTCATCATCAATCAGCGTTAAGAAAGCCTTTTCAATCTTGCCCAAAATTGCTTTTCGCTCATCTTCTGCAAAGAGAGCATAGGTCGCCAGTGAACTTTCCTCGTAAATGGCAAGAATATTCTTATATGCCTGTCTCACCTCAAAGGAAGAGGCATTATATTGAATTTTGAAGAGTTCGTAATAATTTAGGTCATTGAATTTTTTTATCATTTTGAAGCTTTTATCTGTATGGGTTGTTGTTTTTCCCCAGTCAGGCGCCTGGCCATATTTTGCAGATCCGACACGGTTTTTGTGTAGGGATATTTTCGTATAAATATGTTTCTAGCAAGTATTGACTCATAAACTCGACTGTCATAGCTGATATTTCCCAGAAAATCAAAGCTGGGATATAGATGCCTGTTGCACACTTCTACAAGTTGCTCTCCCAGGTCTTCAGCAACCTGACCACGAAACTTGTTAAGAATTAAACTGAATTTCAAACCGCTCAGTAGATCCTTGAAGACTTTGCCGTTTTCCAGGTTTCTCCCTACGAGAATATTAATGAGATCTAAAGGAGACTTGAGCGCTCCCTTCGACAGTTTCGCAACCTCCTCTTGACATATATGCCACATGTTAGCTTCTTTTAGAGCTAATTTCAGCTTTCTCAGGTAAATTGACTTAATAAAAACGAAGGTATTTTCTATTGCCGTTGGTTCAGGAGTAGCCACAAATAACCCTTCTGTAGCAATCAGAAAAAAGTCCAAGGTATTGAAGTTAATTCCCGGACCCAAATCCAGAAGGACATAAGCGAACGGAAGATTCTTAATGGCGTTGATTACTTTGAGTTTCTGAGCGTAAAATAAATTGGCAATTTCCAAGGAACATTTTGTCGAGCTGATGAGATAAAGGTTAGGTATAGTTGTGGACAGAGCTACGTCCTCTAAGCTGTTCGTTGTTTTATCTATGAAAGCGTCGAGGCCTCTTTGGGGGATTCTCTGGCCAAGGAGGGTGTGAAGGTTAGAGGCGCCCAGGTCCAAATCCACGAGTACCACTCTCTTGCCTTGCTTTGCGAGTAATATGCCCAAGCTCGCGGCAATGAAGCTTTTTCCGGATCCTCCTTTTCCACCACCAATGGCGTAAATGCGCTTCATGTTCCCACTGTTCCTTTAGCCGGGGTTTGTGACGAAACTCAATTACCGTCCAGATGGGAGTCTACGACGTAGTTTACTTAAGCAAATATCAGGCCATCTGATAGTTCAATC
>JAUVTM010000232.1 GCA_030601545.1 Syntrophobacterales bacterium | reverse complement strand
TCGCTGGAGGCAATAAACCCCATATCCCAGATAGTGAAGGCTTGGGCGTCAAGGTTGACGGTACCCACATAAAGGTTCCTCCCTCTCGCATGCTCCCGGGCAACCGCTTGGAGCACACCATCGTCAATCTGCTTGGCGATTAGCTCTCGCAACGGTGCCGCATCATACATGCTATCCCCGGTTAAAACAGCAAGCAGGCCCCGAGACTTGTAAATGTCCTTGTTCGTAACCTTGGTGTACATCCTTAGCGCCTCGTCTTGCTCCGGCCCGAGAAATACAGCTGTGGCCGTCAAGGCTCCGGTGGAAATACCGGTCACCACATCAAACTCGGGGCGGGTGCCGGCGTCCGTCCATCCGATGAGAACTCCGGCCCCGTAAGCGCCGTGAGAACCTCCCCCGGAAATCGCCAGGCCCCGAAGTGTAATGCGTTTTCCTCCTGCCTCCTTGCGAAGCTCTTGGAGACGAGTGTGCAGCCCTTCTATGAGATCCCGCTCGAAGGTATTCTTGACCGTCGGGTCCCATCTTTCCAAAGGCACAGCTCCCCAGGGCACTTGGAAGGTCTTACCTGCGGGTGGGGGTGCCACTCGTTTGGGAGCACAACCCGTAAGGACAATGAGGACTGTGAGGAATAATAATGCTGTCCAGCGCGCAGGTGTAAGGTTAGATCTCATCTCCTCTCCTCCTTGTGCTTTGGCCCCTCCCCGAAACGACTTCAGTCGAATACTGGATGGTTGGTCCTTCCCCGCATAGCGGGATCCTAGATGGGCCATATCCGTGGTCGCAGTCACGCCAGGGCGTGAATTCATGAAATGTCCGGGCTAATACTGGACTCCCACTGATAAGATATATTCGTGGTCAGATCTATCGTCTCCCGGAGCAGGAGTGTTGTCCCAATCCCAATTCCATTGGGCAGTCAGGTTGAAGTATTTATACAAATGCATTCGTATTCCTGTTCTGCTGAGAATGATTATATCACTCGTGTCTTCAAAACTAAGCGTCCCCTGATCAAAATGGAAAAATTGAAAAATCTTTTTGAACAAATAGTGATCGAAATTTATTCTCCATAGACCAGCCATGTATTCGTCATCGTCGCTTTCGTCAAATCTTTCGATGATGTAAGCTGGCCCAAGCTCTACTGACAGATTTGTCAACTCCGTTTCATAAAATTGATATCCTGGCCCCACGCTGGGGATGAGGCGCAAATCGAGATCCTTGTTCACGTCGGTTTCAAAAAAAGTAGAGCCATAGATGTAAAACTTCTTGGTGAGGAATCGGTCATATTTACCCAAGCCCTTAGATTTTTCAGATGTCTTGTCACCGTCAGCTTTGTCCAGTTCGTACTCCCCATAAAAGCTGAATCTGTTCTTTTCAGACCTGAGAGAAACTTTACCATCCACATCATACTCTTCGGTGTCAGTATTTCCTGTTTCGATTTTAACCCCAATGTTCAACCGGGCTTTAATCTCGAGACCACGCTCCGGCGGGGTGGGATTGATAGCTTTAACTTCGCTGAGATCGACGGCGAGCCTTTCCACAGTCTCGTCCTCTAGCTGTAGTTCTATTTGCCCCTCTGGTGCGGGTTCCATGCTTCCCAGAAATGAAGTATCGTCATCAAGCACCATCTCAATGGGTGAATCAGTTGTCACAGCTGTGATTTCATCCCACTTAATAGACATTTCTCCAGCATAAGGCGTTTTGAAGATCAACACCTTATCTTCCATTTTTTTCACAGTGCCCGTGATACGATCGCCATTTTTGAGCCAAATCTCATCTGCTATGACATTCTCTGCGATCAAAAGTATAGAGACAACACAGATAACTACCGCTAAGCGGTTGACCTTCATTACGGCCTCCACCTTTAAACGAACTCCAAACAGAGGATGTCTCGTTTGCTACTCACCCACGGGTAACTCATGAGTGCTAGCAAGGCTGATGTGCAGTGGCTGATCGTCATCCTGGGTCAAATAAGTCGTGCTGGTTGGGAAAGCAAACTGGATTCCCTCTTTTTCAAACTCTCGCATGATTTGTAGATTTACCCCCTGACTGAACGCCAGGAAGCTCCAATAGTCTGGCGGATGATACCAGTAGAGCACCAGTATGTTCAATGAGTCATTGTTGAATTCGTTGAAATACACCCTCGGAGGGAAATCCGGTTTCATCCCTTCGTGGTTATCAAGAATCGTTTCGATGATGTTGACGGCCTTTTCAATTTTCTCCGGTGGCGTATCATAGGTAATAGTGATGTTGGTAAGCCGCCGAATGTGGGGCCGACGGCCAATGTTTTCTATGTCGAGATTGGCCATTTGATCGTTCGGTACCGTTGTCTGATGACCGGTAAGCAAGCGAATTCTAGTTGACCGCAGGCCGATGTCCTCCACCACTCCGTCATGGCCTTTTACCGTGACACGTTGGCCAACGCTGTAGGGTTTGTCCAAAAGAATCATCACACTACCGAAAAAATTCTTCAGTGTATCCTGGGCCGCCAAAGCCACCGCAATACCACCCACGCCAAGACCTGCCAGGAGTGTGCTTACATTGAAACCGATATTGTCCAGCCACAGTAATGCGGCGAACAAAACAACTACCCCCTTTGCGATCTTCCTCACCGGCTGCACCAGTACTGCTGCCGATTCTTCACCTTTCTCTTGCAGACGTGCGGCCCACCAGTCGAAGAGAATGTCGACAAGTCGAATTGCAGCCCATGTAAGGGCTATGGCCAATACGAGTCTAGCGTGGAAAATAAAACCGCCAGCCCCGGACGCACCTATATACGCGGCGACAGCCCTGATAAACAGGACCCACAAGACAATCCGAATGGGACCTGTGATCCACAGTGAGAATTTGCGGCTCATCTCGGTTTCTCTGCCACGCACCAGCAGTCCGACAATCCACGTTGGCACGAGTGCAGCCAGATATGTCAGGGGAACAGCAATCAGGAAGAGAGCCCACTGCCACAATTGCCATCCAAAAAGGGTAAAATCAGGAAACACGTTCGATAGCATTTCCTCAAAGGGTCCGTAGCCGAAATGCTTATACAGTCGGGGTATCTCCGCCACTGTCCTGTTAGAGAACTTCCAGATGAGCACCCCGTCTTCTCGTGGAATACGCTGCAGCGAAATATCGACAGTCTTTTCCGGAGTTTTGATACCGCCTAGTGTTTCGCGCCGCGAGGGTAGACCATCTTCAAGATTACCTTTTGGGTCACCACTTACCTGTTCAAGGTCTACCCAGAGTGTTCGATCGAGGGCAATTTTTAGCTGACGCGCAAGCTCGGGTCCCTCGTTTTTATCGATCCATCTTGGCAGATGGCGCAGGTCTAAATATTGAGCTGCCCGTTCATAATCCGCGTCACGCGCAGCCTTAAAGAATCCCTTAACACTGCTGCGGGGGGTACCACGGTCAAATTCGTCTACTGGACCAGCGGGCAGGGTTTTTGCTTTTATCGACTTCTCTGCAGCTTCGCCTTCCTTCGATACCTCTTTATTGGCGTTTTGAGCTGCGGGCTGAGCCAGGGCAGTGTA
>JAUVTM010000241.1 GCA_030601545.1 Syntrophobacterales bacterium | reverse complement strand
GTCGCGCGTCAAGGTCTGGGTTGTATTACGCGTCAGTACGTCAATTTCTTTCGCTTGCAGAGCGGGTAGACGCTGCACCGCTGTCAGCGGAACATACTTTATCTTATCGGCATCGCCGAATACCGCCGCGGCAATGGCACGCGCCGTGTCCACATCAAGGCCCTTCCAAACTCCTTTTTCGTCCGGCATGCTAAAGCCAAAGACACCACCGTTCACACCGGCTATAACATAGCCCCGTTTCTTAACAGCGTCTAAAGTCTTGCCGGCCATAGCCAGACTCGCCGTGACGAGCACCAGTACCGCCACTGTCACCACGCATAGCTTGAAAAATTTCATCTGCTGTTCCTCCCTCCATAATGTATTGGTTGGCTACTGGGACCGCACCAAGGCGATCCCCCTCTATCCATCTGATACTCTTTGACTAGGCTGAAACAACTCCATCACCGAATAAAGTGCCGAACGGGGATCGAGCGATGGTAAGTCAATGAATTGACCTTGTGCAAAAACCGATGAGAAGCTTGATGATTTTCCATACCATAAAGCCCCCATGTTTATCAAGCAGAGACGTTACTTTATGTGCGTGGAGTAGTGGGGCTCTCATAATTTCTGATCTCAGATTTCGGATTTCAGATTGACACAGGTTGAAAAAGACAACCCATGAAACTACGCAAGCCACAACTTACTTACGTGGAAGACAAAAAAAGGGAGGGAGTTACTCTTCTCTCAAGGCGGCAGTGAGCTTTCGCACCATTTCCTTACCGTCGCCATAGAGCATGAGAGCGTTGGGAGCGGCAAAGAGTGGGTTGGGGATGCCGGCAAATCCGGGACTCAAACTTCTCTTAATGATCATCACGGTTTGGGCCTTATCAACATCGCAGATAGGCATGCCGTAGATGGGACTGGTTGTGTCCTCACGCGCTGATGGGTTGACCACGTCATTGGCGCCAATGACCAGGGCAATATCAGCCTCGGGGAAACTATCGTTAATGTCTTCCAAAGCAAAAAGCTGATCATAGGGCACGTCAGCTTCAGCTAACAGCACGTTCATGTGTCCAGGCATGCGGCCGGCCACAGGATGGATGGCATATTTGACCTCTGCGCCACGCTCGTGCAGGAGATTAGCCAATTCGCGCACCGAATGTTGCGCTTGGGCTACAGCCATCCCATACCCCGGTACTATTATAACCAGACGTGCCGTCTCAAAGATCATGGCCGCCTCTTCAGCGCTGGCACTTTTGACTTTGCCTCCGTACACCTCATCAGCAGAGGCAGTTTCTGCAGTGGGCCCAAGGGTGCCGAATAACACGTGAGCCAGCGACCTGTTCATAGCCTTGCACATAATGCTGGACAGGATCAATCCCGAGGCACCAACCAGAGAACCGGCGATGATGAGAACGTTGTTGCCGAGCACAAATCCAGTGGAGCAGGCTGCCAGACCTGAGTAGGAATTGAGCAAAGCGATGACCACCGGCATGTCCGCACCACCGATTGGCACAGTAAGCATCACACCGAGAACCGAGGCCACAGCGACGAGCAACCAATAGGCCCAGAGGCCCGTGGGGTTCATTACCACGAGTGCTCCCAAAGCCAAGGCTGCCAGGAACAAGGTTGCGTTGATTATCTTCTGTAAAACATCGCTCTTGGGCTGCCAGTGAAGCACTCCCTGAAGCTTGGCCCAGGCTACCATGCTGCCGGTGAACGTGGCGGCACCGATGATACCACTTGCCGCAGTGGCCACATAAAGCTGGGTTGGTGGTACATTGGTAAGATCACCCGGGGCGAGCAAAGCAGTCGCGGCCACCAGCGCAGAAGCGCCGCCGCCAAAGCCGTTGAAAGCGGCGACCATTTGGGGCATGGCGGTCATCTCTACGGTGAGGGCCAGGTAGGTGCCTATGGCTCCGCCTACCACTAATCCGATAATTATGAGTTGAAAGGTGACGATGTGCTGGTCAAGCAGGGTGGCCACCACCGCAAGCAGCATGCCGAAGGCACCAATCATATTGCCGCGAGGTGCAGTACGCGGTGACGCCAGACCCTTGAGACCCAGAATGAAACAAACCGAGGCGATCAGGTAAACTATGTTGATCAGACTAATGCCCATTATTTTTTCTTCTTGAACATCAGGAGCATCCGATTGGTAACCAGAAAGCCGCCCACCACGTTTGTGGTAGCCATGATCACCGCCACACAACCGAGGATAGCGGCGAGGGTAGATTCTTTGGAGCCCGCTGCCACTATCGCCCCGACCACGGTGATACCACTGATGGCATTGGCTCCAGACATGAGAGGAGTATGTAAGGTGGGAGGTACTTTGGTGATAACCTCGAACCCTACAAAAATGGCCAGGACGAAGACGGTAATGTAGATAATGAAAGCTTCCATGATGTACTCTTTCTATTCTAAAGCATCCAAGACGGCTTGATGAACCAGTTCGCCTGCATGGGCGACCAGAGCCCCTTTGGTAATTTCATCCTCCAGATCCAGTTCCAGCTTTCCCTCCTTGACCATATGAAGCAGAAAAGTGGAGATGTTTTTGGAATACATCTGGCTGGCATGAACGGGAACTTCTGCCGGAATATTCAATGGACCGATTACTATCACGCCTTTATGAACAATCTTTTCTCCGGGCTTGGTCACGGCACAATTGCCGCCTTTGTCGGCAGCGATATCCACAATAACCGACCCTGGTCGCATGCCAGCCACCACCTCCTCTGAAATGAGCACAGGAGATTTTTTTCCCGGGACTGCGGCAGTGGTGATGACCACATCTGAGTTCTTGATGCGCTCGGCCATGAGTTCTTGCTGGCGCCGGTAGAAGTCCTCTGATTGGGTTGTGGCATAGCCGTCTGAATCTTGGGCTTCGTCGGCATCCAGTTCCAGCTGAACAAATTTGGCTCCAAGACTTTCCACTTCTTCCTTCACCACTGGGCGGATGTCGAAAGCCTCCACCACCGCTCCCAAACGGCGAGCAGTGGCAATGGCCTGTAGTCCGGCCACGCCAGCGCCAAGTATAAATACACGGGAGGGAGTGATAGTTCCAGCCGCTGTCATGAACATGGGAAAGAGTTTGGGGGAGGCATCTGCCGCAGCCAGCACCGCCTTGTATCCGGCTATGGTGGCCATGGAACTGAGCGCATCCATACTTTGGGCCCGTGTGGTGCGAGGCATGAGTTCCATAGAAAAAACGGTAAGCTTACGCTCAGCCAGCTTCTTCATGATTTCTGGCTGGGCCAGAGGTTCCGTGAAAGAAATGAGAGTGGTGCCTTCCTTGAGCGCATCCAGGTCGGCGGCAGGAAAATCAGGGTCAGATCCAGGCCCTCGAACCATGAGGACTATGTCGGCCTGGGAAAGAAGGCGGTGGCGATCTTGTTCCACCCGGGCGCC
>JAUVTM010000319.1 GCA_030601545.1 Syntrophobacterales bacterium | reverse complement strand
AGGACGCAAGTCAGTAGTTCAGTACGTATTTCCAGGGAACCCCATTACAGCAAGGGGCGTGCCAAAATTCAGTAGAATGTGCAAAATTTTAGCCCTAGCCCGGATATTTCGCGATCGGTGTCGCGAGACAGCGAAGATGGGTGTGAGGAAGTGAAATTGACTGAGTTGGCCGGCGACGGGTCATGGGAGAGGCCTGCCCGCCATCGCGAGCCGCTCAGGCGAGGCGGGCGGGCCTCCCCCATGACCATGACTTTTGTACAATTGGTCCTCAAAAAATGGGGAAACTCCTGTTCATTGAACGCTTGACTGAAATTCGTTGGTGCTGATATGATAAAGAGCCATAAAAGGACGGTGCCGTTAGGCCACATTATTCATTGTGGGCCGGGTTTAAAAGGGAATCCCGTGGAAGTCGGGAGCGGTCCCGCCGCTGTCATCCCGACCTCATCTCCACGACAAGATTGTGCAGGTGGGGTTAGACATCTCCGGTATACGCCGGGCCGAGAAGGTTACTGGCAAACGTATGGTCAGAATCCAGCCCGGTGTTAAAGTCACTGCCCAGTAAGTCCCTCTGCAGCGCTTGGGATGAAGCGGGGTGGGAAGGCGAGCCGGAGATCGGGAGAGCCAGAAGACCTGCCGTCTTTCCAGAATCGTCAACAATGGTAAAGTTGCCGGTTCGCGGTACGATGATACCGAACCCCTCGAGGTTGAAGAAAGCTGGGTGCAAGCCTTGAGTCTCCAGAAAGACTCAAGGCTTTTTTATTTGGTGGCATCGGCTTCTTTGAGTGGGGCGGCGGGACCAGCTAGTGTCCATCCGGAAACTCCGGAAGACGCTAGCTGAAGTTTCCAATTCATAAATGAGCAATTTGCCGCAAGGTCAAGGAAATCAAGGGATTGCGCGGAGGCGTACTTCACGTACGCCAAACCAGAAATCCCAAAGAGTGACGTAGAGATTGCGGCAAAGGGCCATTAATGGATGGAAACTAGCTACCTCTAGTTATGTTCACCGTATTGTGGATCTTGGGTATTTACCTTGGAACTAGTAGAAAAGGAGGTAGAAGATGCAGACAAAAACCGCAATTAAATTATTGGTTCTGCTCGCCCTGGTTTCTCTTTTACTGCCCCGCTCACTCTTGTATGCGCATGGAGACAAAAGGCCAATGAAAAAAGGAATCCTTCTGGTGGCTTTTGGGACCACTGTTCCCGAAGCCCAGATTTCGTTCGACAACATCGAACAGTCTGTTAAGAAAGGTTTGCCAGGGGTACCTGTTTACTGGTCTTACACTTCTCGTATCATTATCAAAAAGATGGCCAAGGAGGGGAAACAATTGGCTACACCCGAAGAGGCCCTGGCCAAGATGATGCGGGAGAATTTCACCCATGTGGCCGTGCAATCGCTTCATACCATACCTGGAGCGGAATTTCACGGAATGCTTAAAAATGTACACAAATTCACCGGCATGGACAAGGGTATCAAAAAGGTTCTGGTTGGCTACCCTCTGATGGCCACAAGCGAGGACGTACAAAGGGTAGCAGAGGCAATCATCAAAGTAATTCCCAAGGAACGCAAGAAGAAGGAGGGGGTAGTTTTGATGGGGCACGGTACCCACCACCCCGCCAATGTCTACTATGCGGCTCTGGCTTATCACCTGCAGAAGTTGGACCCCAATGTCTTTGTGGGCACAGTGGAGGGTTGGCCTGAAATCGGCGACATCAAATCGGACCTGAAGAAAAGACGTATCAGAAAGGTTTACTTGATACCATTCATGTCTGTGGCCGGAGACCATGCCAGAAACGACATGGCCGGGCCGGAGGAGGACTCCTGGAAATCCATCCTTGAAAAGGAAGGGATCAAGTGCGTGCCAGTGCTCAAAGGCACGGCTGAATTCCGGGAGTTCGTGGATATTTGGGTGGATCATTTGAGGGCTGCGTTTAGTCATTTTGACTGATGTTTCACCCCCACCCTAACCGTTCGGCTGAATTCGCGGCCGAAGCCCTCCCCCGGTCTATACAGCGGGAGGGGGTGCTAAGCGGTATTCCAATAGAGGGAGGATCTTATTGCCTGACTCGAATAAAACCTCACCAAATCTCCAGGAGATCCGCAGTCGACTGGCTGCCTCCAGGAGAGTTTTTGTCCTCGGTCTGGTACTCCTGACAATAGTATCTCTTTTATCAGTTCTGGGAGCCACCGGAATCGGCCGCTTGCCGATCCCGTGGGGGACTGTGATGGCTGCCATTGGTGAGGGCCTGG
>JAUVTM010000254.1 GCA_030601545.1 Syntrophobacterales bacterium | reverse complement strand
GGCGAACCTCTACAAGGCGAACCTGGAAAAGGCAGTTCTCTGGAGAACCAATCTGGAGGGGGCCAACCTTTCAGAGGCCAAACTGGCGGGGGCAGTGCTCTGGAGAGCCAGACTGGTGGGAGTTTCAAACCTATCCGTTGGTCAGCTTTCCCAGGTCAGGACTATTTATGGAGCTGAATTAGACGAGGAGATCAGAACACAAATTGAGAGAAAATGTCCTCATATTTTGCAGAAACCGAAAAGGTGACAGGAGTTACCCCAAAAATTGATGTTTAATCGCTCTATAGTGAGGCTATTAGCCTACTGCGGGTGATTTACAAATGAAAAGTGCACCTGCTTAGCTCTGTTTAGATGGAGCTCGAGGGCTGGGATTTTCCCGAAGCGGCGTATATAGCCAGCCTATGCCAATTTCAATTGATCAGCTTGCCCAAGCACTATGGCAGAGGCTGGCAATATCCGCAGCTCGGGCTGCCATCTGCTTCGGTTCGAAGCACCTGCGCCCGGCAATGACAGCAGCCCGAGCGTAAGCGGAGGGAATATCCCAGCCCTCGAGCGGTAAGGCTGACTAGCAGTGATTGGCGAGGTTGAAAGGACATTCCTTGTATTTGTTCTTGCGTTCGAGTCTCACGGTCTGGTCACTTCTGGCGCAGCTGTGGGCGGGGGAAGGCGCCCCCTCCCTGTTCCCCGTTCCTGCGAAACGGGGCCAGGGGCTCCCCCACCCACAGCTGCGGAAGTGGCACAGACCTTCCGCCAGTCACTTCAGAACAAACACAAGGAATGTCCAGATGGATTTGTCTCAATTATTCTTAATACACTCATACCAACAAAAATGGGGAAATTCCTGAGTAAGTGGTGAAATATCCGGGCTAGGTATAAGGAAGGTTTTCTCCTGGCATTGACAGCGAATCCTTTACTATCTAAGGTTACCTGAGCTTAGCGGGAGGATTCTGTGGTTGCAGAGACGCAAAAGAAGAGATGGCTGAGTGCTCGTGAGCTGAGCTTGGTGGCTCTTTTTGCAGCCTTCACTGGCATTGGTGGCTTTATTCGGGTTCCCATTCCTTTTGTGCCGCTTACCTTGCAAACGCTGATGGTCATGTTTTCCGGCGTGATTTTGGGGGGACGGCTGGCCGCTCTCAGCCAGCTAGTCTACATCCTGGTAGGGTTGATGGGCATTCCCATTTTTGCCCATGGGGGTGGACCTGGCTACGTGTTACAGCCCACCTTTGGCTACCTGTTGGGTTTTGTCTGTGGAACCTATGTCATCGGCCGACTCACTGAAAAGCGAAACCCTTTGACTCGCTCCTTCCTCTTTGTGGCTCTGGTGGTCGGCACCATAGCAATCTACGTTCCGGGAGTAAGCGTGCTCTATCTCAATTTGAACTTTATTCAACAAAAGGCTGTTTCGTTCAGTACAGCCATGAAAATAGGATGTCTTGTGGTCCTGCCCGGAGACTTGATCAAGATTGGGGTAGTGCTCTACTTCGGCCCTCTCCTGCGCCAAAAAATCCAGTTGAATGGCCCTTGGGCTCCATAAGAGGTGGAATACCCAAAAATCCTTGCTATTTCAGCACGTTTGTAGTAGTAGAGTGCCAACCTCTGAGCGAGATCCCGGTTGCCGGTTAAACTCTTGCGACCATAAATTCTGTCGTCGGTCACCGGGGATAGGGTTAACCACAGAGGACACAAAGATCACAAAATGCAAGATTCGGACAGCAAGGAAATGCTGCGTTCTCTACCGGCGGTTGACGAACTTTTACGCCAGGAGTCTATCAGTGAGGCGGTGGAGACCTATCCTCGCACTCTGGTGGTGAGAGCGGTACGGAACGTTCTGGACCGGAATAGGCAAGCCATCCTGAACGGAAAAGTCGCCTTGGACTCGCAAGGATTCGAGCAGGCTAACTTGGTGAAGGAGATTCTCGCGGAAATACAGCACTTGGCATCTTTTACCCTACGTCGGGTTATTAATGCCACAGGCGTCATCGTCCATACCAATTTGGGCCGTTCACTCCTCTGTCAGGACGCCTTGGACAGGTTGCAGCTCATCGGTAGCGGCTACTCCAACTTGGAGTACGATCTGACAGCTGGAAGAAGGGGATCTCGCTATGTCCATGCCGAAGACATATTGTGTGAGATAACCGGCGCAGAGGGTGCTCTCGTGGTCAACAATAATGCAGGTGCAGTACTACTCGCCCTCAACACCTTGGCTCAGGGCAAGGAAGTTGTGGTGTCGAGAGGACAGTTGGTTGAGATCGGCGGCTCATTCCGGATCCCCGACATCATGTCTCGTAGCGGTGCCCGTCTCAGGGAGGTGGGCTGCACCAATCGGACTCACCTTTATGACTATGAAGGAGCTATCGGTCCGGAAACCGCCCTGCTGTTAGATGTGCACGCCAGTAACTACCAAATCGTCGGATTCACTGCTGAAGTGGGTCTTGAGGAACTGGTGGAACTGGGACGGAAACATGAAGTCCCTGTCATGCAAGATCTGGGCAGCGGCTGCTTTGTGGATGTCACCCCTTTTGGGCTCCAGGGAGAACCACTCGTCCAAGACACGGTCCGTTCTGGTGCGGATGTAATTACCTTTAGTGGTGATAAACTATTGGGGGGCACACAGGCGGGAATTATTTTGGGGAGGAGAGAGGTCATTGCGGAACTGAGACGAAATCCGCTCACCCGTGCCCTTCGAGTTGACAAGTTGACCCTGGCCGCTCTCGAGGCCACCCTCAGGCTCTATCGAGATGAAAATACTGCCATCCAGGCCATCCCCACCCTTAGAATGATTGCCACCGACCAGAAAACTCTGGAAGATCGAGCCCAGGGTTTGGTAAAAGCTCTGCGGGCCAGCATCCCCGAGTCAATTGAAGTGGAAATCATGGATGGTTCCTCGATGGTAGGCGGTGGAGCCCTGCCGACGCAGACACTTCCTACGAAACTGGTGGCCATCAGCTCCAAAGAAGCGTCAGCGGCCCGTTTGGAGGCTCACTTTCGAGAATATGTGCCACCCATTATAGGCCGGGTGGAACAGGAGCTCTTCTTGCTGGATACCAGGACGCTACAGCCGGGCGATGAAGAGGTCATCGTTGCGGCAGCTGAGCAGCTGGAGAGCGTCAGTTGATTGTTGTCCGTGGTCCGTCGTCGAATTTGGCATTATTCAACTTTTCTTACCCTTGGTCCG
>JAUVTM010000305.1 GCA_030601545.1 Syntrophobacterales bacterium | reverse complement strand
AGCAAAGCCACCTCTTCTCATCCACAAACCAGGGTGGCGCACCAATGATAAGGATTTGGCCGGTAGGCGCAACACTCGTGCTGGCAACCTTCTCTGGCAGAGGGGCTTCCATGTCCGATGCAACACCGGTCTTTGTTGACTGCATCCGCAAGTTCCAGCCGGATGCCAGTCATTTTGCGGTGGATACACTCTTTACCGGCGACTGGTGCTACCCACGTTTCAGCGCGGACGGAAAGGCGCGCCCCATGCCAGCAGGAGCCTCTGCTTGCCACCAGTGTCACGGTACGGCGTTACGTCTCACCGGCGATTTGGTTTTCACTGTGATTACAAAAAATCCTAATTCTCATTCCGATTATTATCTTCAAGGGAATTTGAGAGGAGTGGACGGTAGTTTTTCCCCTCGATCCTCGCAAGATATCTCAACAATTCTTTCTCCAACTCACCTGCCAGACCCGGTCTTTCTTGCAAAAGATTTTTTGTCTCACCTGGGTCCTCAACCGTATTGAATAGCTGTAATAGATCCAGTTCAGCAAAGTAGATCAGTTTCCATTCCCAGTTTCGGTAAATAAAATACCGCCGTTTGAAAGATGCTCTTCCTACAATATCCCTGTGTAGATATCGGTCCCTTTCCCTCCCCTTCAGCAGGGGAACGAGGGATATTCCCATGTGGGCGTCGTCATAGGGAGGTTTCACCGAGTAGCCCGCCAATTCAGCGAAGGTGGGAGCCATGTCCGCCGCAATTACTGGCACATCATCAATCCGAGCACGCATTCCGTGAGCGAGTAGAATCAGAGGGATGCGAATTTCTTCCTCGTAGAGTGTATGCCCATGCAGGCTCGCGCCATGTTCCCAGAACTGTTCTCCATGGTCCGAGGTAAATAAGATCACGGTTTTCTCGTAGATTCCCTTTTTCCTGAGCCAGGTGACAAAACGTTGAAATGCCCTATCTACATACGAGAGATTGTTGTCATAGATATCTCTCGGACTGTCGCCAAAATCCAGACCATCTTCCTTCTTCCACAAATCGTTATGCACATCCATCAGGGGCAGAAAACAGAGAAACCTTTCTCCCTCAGCCAGGTTGTCTATGGCTGCCACTGCCAAGTTGAAAACTTCATCGGCGGGAACAGAGCGTCGATCTGCGCTGGGTTTCGTTTCGCCCAACTCTATGACAGGGAAATCAGGAGGGAATATGGCTCTCGGTCCGTAGTCCTTCATCACCATCACATTCTGGATTCCCTCGGCTTGGGCAATCTTAAAATAGAGATTTTCTTGATACAAATCCGGTCCATAAAGGACAAAGCGGCTTCTTCCACCAACCAAAAAGGGAAATGCGGCAAACGAACCGCCTCCCTGACTATAGGCCCGGCGAAAGGAGATGGCCTCCTCGCGAGCCCACTTATCTAAAAAAGGAGTGAGGTTGCGATGATAACCCGCTGAGTGGAAGGCGTCGCCGCGGAGGGCATCCACCACGATTACCAGGAGATTGAAATCTTCGGGAAGGATAGAAGGGCCGGTTTTTTCCACGGTCCAGGGCTGTGGCCACGGTTCTGGTTGGTTGGATGTCTTGGGATCTTGCCCCAATCGGATCCATCGGCCAAATCCGAGCGAGTTTCCAAGTGCTCCTGCATAGGCACCATCCACCCTGCTGAGTTCATTAAATTGTAAGATTGCAGCCTTAATTTCCGGATAGGTCTCCAGGGCAGTGAAGGGAAGAAAACTCAAAAGGAAAACAAACACAACCACAGCCCATTTAGTTTTTTCACTGACTGAAGCTTTGGTTTCACTTGAGATGAACTCCCTGACCATGAGAGCGAGAATTCCTGCAGCCACCACGGCTGTGACCTTCAAAATAGCCCCCTTTAAATAGGAAAAGACCGTGAACCACGGGTTGAAAAGGTCACCATAGAGGACATAGATTGCCAACAACAGACTTGCCATAAAGGTACAGGCCAAGAGCAGCCGCCAAGACCGGCGGCCACATGCTGGTCGCGTTAACAGCCACGTGAGGGGAAGAAGAAGAGCAGCCCCAAAGGAAAGGGCCACAATTTCAATCAGATTATTCTCTCCCGCCTGTGATATATGCGGCGCAAGCCTGAGAAATGCAGCATAGCTCAAAACGGTGCCCCCACCAGTAAGTACAATGAAAAGAGGAAGGATCACACCCTTCAGCCCCAGCTTACTGATCTCCCAATCAATAGCCTTGACAAGCAGCCCGAGACATATGGCGGCATAGAGGGCTGAAATAATTAAGAAAGGTAGGAAGGAGACAGCTCCGCCTAAGTTCGTTTGTTCGGGCAGTCTTCTCCTCAGAATGCGGAAGCCCATCAGGATAATGAGGATCCCTACACCAAACCAGAGCGCGATGATCCCAGAAAATAGGGGAGGTAAAAGGCGACATAGCATGTATTCGAAGC
>JAUVTM010000239.1 GCA_030601545.1 Syntrophobacterales bacterium | reverse complement strand
ATTTGGGGATTGAGCTAGTGTAGGCAATAGGATCTGGAACCATGCAGCATTGCTCAATCTTCGAACACAACTCGACCCGTATCTCCCGCGAGGTTACTCGCCTCCATCAGCTTGACCTTGATGCCCAGGCCAATAGCCCTTCTCAAATGAGCTCTGATGTCGTCGGCAAGTGCATGGGTGTGGTACCACTCAGAAACATAGTTCTCGGGATAAGCCACCTGTAATTCCAGTTGATCATTGAGACCATCTCGTTTACGAACGATGATTCGATAGCTCTCAACCTCTGGTGCAGCCTCCCTTAGCAACCGTTCCACCTGTTCCGGGTGTATGGATATGCCACGCACCATGAACAAATCGTCCGAACGGCTCAATGGCGGGGCCATTCTGGCCCCAGTGCGGCCGCAGGGACAAAGACTAACATCCAGACGTGTAATATCACCAGTCCGGAAACGGATAAGCGGATATCCTTCGTTGGTGAGCGTTGTGATCACCAACTCCCCTTCCTGTCCTTGAGCCAAAGGCTGGCATGAGTCGGGATCGACAATTTCAGGATAAAAGTGATCTTCGGCCAGGTGCAGCCCTGATTTTTCCTGGCATTCTGCGGCCATACCAGGCTCGACCATTTCGTTGACGCCGTAGATTGAATAGGCTTTGATGCGGAGCCGCTCTTCCAGACGGCGACGAACATCTGGCGACATGGCTTCGGGGCCGAAGAGACCTATCCTGAGAAAAGTCTGATCGAGGTCAATGCCAAGATGTTCTCTGGTCTCTGCAATGTGCATGGCAAAAGTAGGTGAGGTGGCGAGCACTGTACTGCGAAAGTCTTGCATAATCTGGACTTGGATGGTAGCGGAGGCAATTGAAGTGGGAGCTACGGTGGCACCAATTAATTCTGCCGCATGGTTGAAAGTGAAGGCACCGGTGAAAAGCCCATAGTTGAAGGCTATCTGAATAATATCCCGGACCCCAATACCCATAGCGATCATGTGACGGGCCATCACTTCAAGCCAATTCTGGACATCTCGCTGGGTATAGCCAATTACGAGAGGACGTATACGCGGGGCGGCCGAGAATTTGAGCCGGACAATAGACTTTAAGGGCACGGAAAATAGGCCATACGGGGAATGCTCAACCAAGTCATTGACGGTAGTACAGGGCAGACGGGCTAAGTCCTCCATGGAATTGATGTCTTCAGGAAGAAAACCCAATTCCTCGAATCTTTGCCGATAAAAGTCGACTTTGGCGTAGCCACGGTTGAGCGTCACCTGTAGACGTTCCAGTTGCAGGTCGGCAAGCTCCTCCCGCGGCAGGGTCTCCATTTTCTCGTTCCAAAAGGCTCTCATTCCTTGTCTCGGCCTCCTTTTGTCTCAATACCTCAGAATGTCATTTGGCTTCGCCGTCAGTTGGGCTGCGCCCGTCATGAGGCCTTGCGGCCGTCATTGAGTCATTATGTCTTAACAATAAATGACGCCGCAGGCATAATGACAGCGGAGCGTAGTGACAGCCACTTTAGTGGCCTAATGACCATGAGTGAAAGCACAGTGTACTGACCATAAGACAATCTATCGTTCCCACTTGTCCTTGTAATCGCGTCCCAAAAATGCCCGCCGCACCTCGTCATCTTCCAGAAGCTCCTCTGGACTCCCCTCGAGAACAATACGGCCAGCCTCCAGGACGTAACCCCGGTCACAGACCTCCAGGGCAGCCAAGGCGTTCTGTTCCACCAGGAGTATGGTGGTCCCATTGTCCCGGAGCTTGCGGGTGACATGAAAAATCTCCTCCGCCACTAATGGTGCCAATCCCAATGAGGGTTCGTCAAGGAGAAGCATTCTCGGTCTTGCCATGAGGGCCCGGGCGATGGACAACATCTGCTGCTCGCCGCCACTCAAAGTGCCTGCCCTCTGCTGGGCTCGCTCTTTCAAGATGGGAAAAAGGGTGTATATCTCTTGGAACTGGGAGCTGGCCATACGTTTTTTCTCTTTCCTGGACAGACTGTAAGATCCCAATTCGAGGTTCTCAGTGACAGTCATGGAGTTGAAGATTTGCCTCTGCTCTGGCACTTGCAACAAGCCAAGACGAACCCTCTTACTCGGTTCCAGTTTCTGAATTTCCTGACGCTCGAAACCTACGGAGCCGGAACTGGCTGGGTGAATGCCGCTGATTACGTTGAGCAACGTGCTCTTGCCGGCTCCATTGCCGCCAATAAGTGAGACTACCTCTCCCTGTTTGACATGAAAGGTCACCCGGCGCAGAACCTGTATATTGCCGTAGTATGCGGATATGTTCTTAACGCGAAGCATAACTGTATTCTAGTCAGTTGTCCGTAGTCAGTAGTCCGTTGCTCAAATCGTTCAAGCCGTTCAAATCGTTGAAATCGACCAAGGCGTTCGATCATCCGGCTTCGCCGGATTGGTTCAGGACGTAGGGCGGGTCACTGCACCCGCCTCAAAAGCTCTCACCTTAATACCTTCTTTTTTTGGCCGGTACGGTGACCGGCCCTACAATCTCCAAATTCGAAATTCGCAATCCTCAATGTTTTTCCCTATGCTCCATCCCCTACCTGTCCTGAGCTTGTCGAAGGATGCTCTATGCCTTTGGCACAACGGACAACTGACAACTGACGACGGACGGTGCCAATGAACCAACTACGTGGAGCCGGTACCTAAATACGCCTTAATCACCTCTTGATTGCTCTGAACTTCCGTGGGTAACCCTTCGGCGATCTTCATACCATGGTGCAAAACAACGACTCTATGCGCTATGCTCATTACCAGGTTCATGTCATGCTCTACCAGAAGAATGGTCAGACCGTATTGCCGTAACCCTTGAATAATATCACCCATTTCCTCGGTTTCTCTGATATTGAGACCAGCGGCTGGTTCGTCCAAGAGCAGCAAACGAGGTTTTGACACTACAGAACGGGCAATTTCCAGACACCTTTGCTCTTTCAGGCTAATGCTGTCAGCTTTTCGTTCGGCCAGATGCCCGATGTCTAACTGCTCCAGCGTTTCTCTGGCCTGATTGGCAGCGCTCTGCTCCTCTCGCCTTTCTCCGGGGAAGTGTAGCATACCTTTGGTAAAACCGCTGCTCAACCGGTGATGTAGCCCCAATAACACATTTTCCAGTACGGTCATCTCCTGAAATATTTGGACTGACTGAAAAGTTCGGGCGATTCTCTTGGTGGCTATCTGGTATGGCTTCATACCAGTGATGTTCTCACCATTCAGCAGAATCTGTCCACTGGTTGGTGGATAAACCCCTGAAATCAAGTTAAAAAGCGTGGTCTTACCTGCGCCGTTTGGGCCAATGAGGGATACAATCTCTCCGGAATTTACATCGAATGAGACCCCTGCAATTGCCAGCAGACCGTCGAATTGCTTGTTAATTCCTTGGAGCTGTAGTAGGGTGCCGTTCGTTTTCATGG
>JAUVTM010000236.1 GCA_030601545.1 Syntrophobacterales bacterium | reverse complement strand
TTTAAAATAATCCAAGGTGGAAAAAAGATGACCCAAAACAAGATTGGCTCAGTGATGGTGGTGGGCGGGGGTATTGCCGGGATGCAGGCTGCCCTGGATCTGGCCGACTCTGGCTACTATGTCTATTTGGTGGAAAGGTCCTCTTCCATAGGTGGTTTGATGTCCCAGTTGGACAAGACCTTTCCCACCAATGACTGCTCCATGTGAATTATCTCGCCCAAACTGGTCGAGGTCGGCCGGCATCTGAACATCGAGCTTATGACTCTGTCTGAGGTGGAGAGCGTCTCGGGGGAGGAAGGAAATTTTGAGGTCAAACTCAGACAAAAGCCCCGCTATGTTGACCTGGAGAAGTGCATCGCCTGCGGTGTGTGCGCCGAGAAATGCCCCAAGAAGGTGGTAAGTGAGTATGACGCTGGCATGGGAAAACGCAAGGCCATCTATGTGCAATACGCCCAGGCGGTTCCGCTGAAATACGTCATTGACCCCGAGACCTGCATCTATTTTGTCAAGAAAGGTAAATGCAAGGCCTGTGAGAAGTTTTGCCCCACCGATGCAGTCAACTTTGCCGATGAGGAAAAAGAGGTGAGCATAAACGTGGGGGCTGTGGTTCTGGCCTCCGGCTGTGAGGTCTTTGACCCTGCTGTTCGCGATATCTATGGCTACAATAGATCCGCCAATGTGGTGACCAGTCTGGAGTTTGAACGAATGCTTGCGGCAACCGGCCCTTACGGTGGTCATCTGCAGAGGCCTTCAGACGGAAAAGAGCCAGGGAAAATCGCCTGGCTGCAATGTGTGGGCTCCAGGGACCTGCATACAGGGGCAAAGCCCTATTGTTCGGCAGTCTGTTGCACCTACGCCATTAAAGAGGCCATTGTGGCCAAAGAGCACATAAAAGGCCCGCTGGATACGGCCATCTTTTACATTGACATCCGCACCCACGGAAAAGATTTTGAAAGGTACTACCATCGGGCCGAGGAGACCGGGGTTCGTTTCATAAAGTCCAAAATAAGTACCATCACGCCGGCAGCCGATGACGAAAACTTGCTCATCCGCTATACGGATGAAGCTGGCCGTAGAGTTGAAGAAGAGTTTGATATTGTGGTTCTGTCCGTGGGACTCGGGGTGTCAAGGGAAGCGGTGGATCCGGCCAACAAGCTGGGCATTGAGCTCGATCAGTATAATTTTGCCTCTACAAGCAGCTTTGAGCCCGTTCATAGTTCCAGGCCTGGCATCTTTGTTTGCGGTGCTTTCCAGGGTCCCAAAGACATTCCCCAATCAGTGATCGAGTCCAGCGCCTGTGCGGCGGCGGCTGAGGGTACTCTAGCCGAATCCCGCTTCTCCCTGACCCAAACCAAGGAGATTCCTGAAGAGCTTGATGTGCGTGGCGAATCACCCCGGATAGGGGTTTTTGTCTGCCATTGCGGCACCAACATAGCCGGGGTGGTGGATGTTGCAGCAGTGGCAGAATATGCCCGAACCTTACCGGACGTGGCCTATGTGGAAGAGAATCTTTTTAGCTGCTCCCAGGACACCCAGGAAAAAATAACCCAGGTTATCAAAGAGCAGGGGTTGAACCGGGTTGTGGTGGCCGCCTGTACGCCGCGTACCCATGAACCTCTCTTCCAGGAAACCGTGAGTAATGCGGGGCTCAACAAATACCTTTTCGAGATGGGCAATATTCGCAATCAATGTTCCTGGGTACACAGCGGTGATCCTGAGGCGGCAACAGAAAAGTCCAAAGATCTGGTGCGCATGGCCGTGGCTAGAGTCGCCTTACTGGAACCACTTTCTGACCCTGAAGTCGAGGTTAACCCGGCTGCCTTGGTAATAGGAGGTGGCGTTGCCGGCATGGCCGCTGCCAAGAATCTGGCCGAACAAGGCTATCACACCCATCTCATTGAAAAGAACGATGTCCTGGGGGGCCAGGCCCGGAATCTTTATGCAACCTGGCTGGGCGAGGATGTGCAGCAATACCTGAACGGCCTCATTCAGGACGTCCAAACCCATAAAAACATCAATGTCTATCTGAGCAGCGAGTTGAAGGCAGTGGATGGGTTTGTGGGTAACTTCAAGTCTACCGTCACATCCAATGGTAAAGAGCAGGTATTGGAACACGGAGTTGCCATTATTGCAACGGGTGCTTCGGAGCTCAAGCCTGATCAATACCTCTACGGTGAGGATTCCCGGGTTCTGACTGGACTCGAGCTGGACCGCAAATTAATCGACAACGAGCCATCCTTGAAGGTAAAAGGCTCAGCAGTGTTCATCCAGTGTATCGGCTCGCGAATTCCGGAAAGGCCTTACTGCTCCAAGGTGTGCTGTACTCACTCGGTCAAAAGTGCTTTAAAACTGAAAGAGATCAATCCGCAGATGGATGTTTTCATAATCTACAGGGATTTGCGCACTTATGGATTGCGTGAGGACCTCTATCGTGAGGCCCGGGACAAGGGAATTATTTTTGTCCGTTACGACTTTGACAAAGAGCTCAAAGTAGCCAAGGATGAAAATGACTTACGGGTTTGTTTCACCGGCTATGTCCTCCAGCGAGAGATGGAAATTCGTCCTGATCTACTGGTCCTGGCTACGGCCATAGTGCCCCCGGTGGAAAATCCCCTAGCCCAATTATTCAGGGTGCCGCTGAACGACGATGGTTTTTTTGTAGAAGCGCACGTGAAACTGCGACCCATTGATTTTTCCGCGAACGGGGTCTTCGTTTGTGGTCTAGCCCACTCGCCAAAGCCTATTGATGAGGCCATCGCCCAAGGGTTGGGGGCTGCGGCTCGCGCCACCACCATTCTAGCCAAGGAAAAAATAGAGGTGGAGGGTGTGGTATCCAGCGTGGACCAAAGTCTTTGCCGTGGCTGCGGCCAGTGCGTGGAGGTATGCCCGTACGGCGCCCCAGAATTAGTGGATATCGGTGAAGGCGTCCTAGTTTCTCAGATCCAGGAGGTGCTCTGCAAAGGTTGTGGTGCCTGTGCCGTGGCCTGCCCAACCGGAGCCGCCACTATACTGCACTTCACCGACAATGAAGTACTCACGATGGTGGAGGCCGCTTTATGCGAGTAACGCCACGCTCAAGCAGTTAAGGAGTAAGAAGAAGCTGACTTGATGAAGGTGTAGTTGAAAATTCGAATATCGCAAACGATTATGTCTTTTGCTCCGCAAGATAAATACACTCTCCCTCTCCCCCAATCAGTGGGGGAGAGGGTTGGGGTGAGGGGGTATCTGCTTCGATATGCTAATTGTTCACCCCTCACCTTAATCCTCTCCCCTCAAGGGGAGAGGAGATTTTTGCGGAGCTAGCTGCAAAGGATAAATACCTATGGCTGCTGAGTTCGAACCCAAGATCATTGCTTTCTGTTGTAACTGGTGCGCCTATGCCGGCGCAGATCTAGCCGGTGTTAGTAGGATGCAATATCCAGCCAATATCCGGGTGATTCGGGTAATGTGTTCGGGCCGGAT
>JAUVTM010000066.1 GCA_030601545.1 Syntrophobacterales bacterium | reverse complement strand
GGAATCGCTTGGTCGCAAGTAACTGAGCGGGTGAGTGTGGATACAACCGGCAGTGACGCAAACGGTGCCAGTGATAATCCCTCCAACTCTTCTGATGGCAGGTACGTGGCCTTCGAGTCCTCCGCCACCAACCTGGTGGCTAATGATACCAACAACAAACCTGACGTTTTTGTTCACGACCGGCAGACGGGAGCTACCACGCGGGTGAGTGTGGACTCAGCCGGCGCCGAAGGAGACGATAGAAGCGCTGTCCCTTCCATCTCTTCAGATGGCAGGTACGTGGCTTTTGAGTCTGATGCCACCAACCTTGTGGGGGTGGGTAATGTTCCCAACGCCTGGTCTGATATCTTTGTCCGCGACCGTGATGCGGATGGTGACGGAATATACGATGAGCCTGGTGCAGTCTCTACTGTGCGGGTGAGTGTGGTTTCAGACGAAACAGAAAGCATCGATCCTAGCAATACTCCCTCCATCTCTTCTGATGACAGATACGTGGCCTTCGAGTCTGGTGGTGAACTGGATTTGATGGCAATTGAGCTTCTACTTTTTCCTGACATCTTTGTTCACGATCGGGATACAGATGGAGACGGGATATACGATGAGCCTGGTCAAGTCTCCACTATCCGGATGAGTGAAGATTCAGCCGGCAACGAAGCAAACGCAGCCAGCAGTTCCCCTTCCATCTCTTCTGATGGCAGATACGTGGCCTTCCAGTCCATCGCCAGCAACCTGGTGATTGGTGACAGCAACAACAAAGTTGACATCTTTGTTCACGATCGGGATATAGATGGAGACGGGATATACGATGAGCCTGGTCAAGTCTCTACTGTCCGGGTGAGTGTGAACTCGCTCGGCGGGGAAGGGAATGAGGATAGCTCTTCCGCCTCCATCTCTGCGGACGGCAGGTATGTGGCCTTCGAGTCCATCGCCACCAACTTGGTGCCAGGTGGTAGCAATGGTTCCATTCACATTTTCGTCCACGACCGCGATGCAGATGGGAACGGGATATACGATGAGCCCGGTGGTATCTCTACAGTACAAGTGAGTGTGGACTCAGCCGGAAGCGAAGGAAATGGCGACAGCTCTTCCGCCTCCATCTCTTCTGATGGCAGATATGTGGCCTTCGAGTCCTTATCCACCAACCTGGTGGCTGGTGATGGCAATGGGTTCTCTGATGTCTTTGTTCACGACCGCGATGCAGATGGGAACGGTGCATACGATGAGCCCGGTGCCATCTCCACCGTCCGGGTGAGTGTGGATTTAGCCGGCGTCGAAGGAAACGGTAATAGCAATGCCCCCTCCATGTCCGCCGACGGCAAATCCGTGGCCTTCCAGTCTGATGCTGACAACCTGGTGGCTGGTGATACCCTGGGATTCCCTGACATCTTTGTTGACGACCTGCAGGCGGGAGCCGGAGAAGATGGGGGTGGCGGAGACGGAAATGGCGGTGGTGGATGCTTCATCGCCACCGCAGCCTACGGGTCTCGTATGGCAGGGGAAGTGAAGGGAGCTAAAATGTCTAAAGTGCCTAAAATACACTAAAATCCGAAAACCGCATTCCCAAATCCCAAATCCCAAGCACCAAATCTCAGGGTTTTAGGTGTCAGGTGTCAGGTGTCAGGAAAAAGAAACATAGAAGCTGAAACCTGAACACTGAAACCTGAAACCTTTAATTCCGCAATCTACAATCTAAGATCTGCAATCTAAAATCCCAAGAACGCGACGCGTCGAGATCCCTGGCTGTGCCAGCCAATATGGATGAATCAGATCTTCATAGATGCTCATGGCAGCCTCAGCACCCTGACCCACTGCGGTCACGATCTGTTTGTAGCCTCCCTCCACGTCTCCGGCGGAATAGATACCAGGTATGTTTGTGCGGTGCTGTTCATCACGCTTGATAAATCCATCGGGTGTAAGTTCCACACCAAGTTTCTGCGCCAGCCCCACGGCAGGAAGGTAGCCGATGGCGATAAAGACCCCGTCTATAGGTAAGGTTCTGCTTTCCTGAGTGACATTATCGTAGAGGAGAACCTCTCGGACTTTTTCCTCTCCCCGTATCTCTTTTACTTCGGTGTTCCAGAGGACAGGAATGTTGGCGGAGAACAGATACTTGTTCAGATGTTCCTGAGCGCGTAAGGTGTCTCGACGGTGCACCAGGGTGACGTCCGCCCCAATATTGTGGAGATAGAGGGCCTCAGTGACGGCGCTGTTGCCGCCTCCCACCATGATGACCTTTTTCCCTTTAAATAGAGGTCCGTCACAAGTGCTGCAATAGGTGACTCCGCGGCCGGAGAACCGGGATTCTCCAGGAACTCCGAGGAGTTGGTGAGTTGCCCCGGTGGCCAGAAGAACGGCCTTGGTCTTGAAACGCCTCCTGCTGGTAAGCACGGTGATCCCTTCTCCAGTTTGAATGTCCACCACCTCTTCTCCCTGGAAAATCGTTACATATTCCAGGGCATGGCTTACGAGCAGATCAACCAGGGCCTTGCCGCCCACCTGGGTGAAACCCGGGTAGTTTTCCACCAAGGGGGTTGTCGCCACCTGGCCCCCGAGAGTGTCGCGTTCTAGCACCGCTGTGTTGAGCCCACTGCGAACCGCATAGATACCCGCGGTGAGCCCGGCTGGTCCTCCTCCCACAATGACCAGATCATTTTCAACCAGCTCCGTGTCGATATCCGGAATAAATACGGTCTGCTCCTCCATCTTTTGCAAAGAGAGCATGAAGAGCTCTTCTGGCTGAGCCCCCTGGGCAATCAGGATATCATTGGCAAAAGTTTGAG
This sequence comes from Syntrophobacterales bacterium, assembly GCA_030601545.1. Lineage (GTDB taxonomy): Bacteria > Desulfobacterota > Syntrophobacteria > BM002 > BM002 > BM002. The sequence goes on along the minus strand of JAUVTM010000066.1, from coordinate 6,309 downwards.
GAACACTGTAAGCAGAATAAAGGTCGGCAAGGTTGGGGTTGGCCTGGATGTCGACGATCTCCAAAGAAATCAATTCAGGTTTGGCGATGGCTGCTTTGAGAGCGCTGACCGCCTGCTGCGGGCAGTATGGGCAGGTGGGGCTGGAAAATACTCTCACCATCCGTGGGGAATCGATCTTCTCTATCATCTTTAGCGACTGTTCGCTGAGATTGCTACTCCGAAGTCCGATGAGGACTACTGCTTCAAGCAGGGTCCGGCCTTCTTCACCCATAGGGGCCCCGAGGAAACGGATAGAATAATGCTCGGGATCAAATAGAATGGTGGGAGAGACATCCACCTGCCATTTCTGGGCAAGTTCATGGTCGAAGTTCATTTCATGAAGTTCAATTTTTTTACCTAGTCCAGCAAAGGCGCGAACAATCTCTGTCGCGGCCTGATTATAGATGTCATTTTGGCCCTCTTTGGTAAAGAGATAGAGAGGGACGGTATGTGGTAATTGATCCAATACGGATCTCAGTTGGTGCTGAACCTCAGGGGGAATGGGGCTCTGTGTCTGAGAATGGGGATGATCTTCAATGGTCATGGCATTTTCCTATTCCAAATAAGTTGCTGCTCCTTTTTCCAGTCTCCGGTGTTCGGCAAGGGCAGGCAACTATAATATAAGACATCCTTACATAATCGCAAACTAGCAAACTCCCGCGAGCAGTGTCAAGATTGGGCAGTCCCGAAAACTGTTGTTTTGCTCGTTCTCTCCGTGATATAAAAACTTTTCCCCTATCAACCGAATAGGCTAGCCCGAATGTTTCATGAATCGCCTGCTACGACCGCGGATATGACCGTCCTTCCGGGCGTCCTCGGGTGCCGGACCCTGCGACGTACTGTCAAGTACGTCTCGCATCCGATCCCCTGCGGTTGCCCGGTGGCACACCCATCTACACGGTCTCGCGACGGCAATTCATGAAACATCCGGGCTAGAAGAGACACGAAGAAAAACGTGAAGACAAGTTTTTACAAGGTAAAAACCCGCGAACAGGTGTGGGGTGAGTTCCAACGATTCCCTCTCCTCGATACTGAAGAGGTTCCTCTGGCTCAGGGGTTGAACCGAGTGCTGGCAGAACCCATTGTCAGCAAGGAAGACCTACCACCCTTCATCCGCTCTACTGTTGATGGCTACGCGGTCAGAGCCCAGGATACCTTCGGCGCCTCAGAGAGTTTGCCTTCCCTCCTAGAGATTGTTGGTGAGGTGGGTATGGGAGAGATCCCCGCTCTTGAGCTCAGCAACGGCAAGGCGGCCAGGATTCCCACTGGAGGCATGCTTCCTGCAGTTGCGGACAGTGTGGTCATGGTGGAATACACCGAAGAGCTGGACCAGAAAAGTGTAGCCATCAGCCGCAGTGTGGCCCCGCTGGAAAACGTGATCCGACCCGGTGATGACTTTAGTGCCGGTCAGGTGGCATTGCAGGCAGGGAGGCGTCTTCGACCACAGGAAATTGGTCTGCTGGCCGGGCTGGGTCAAGAAAAGATAACAGTAAGGCGGCAACCGAAAGCGGCAATCATCAGCACCGGCGACGAGATCGTCCCCGTTGAACAAGACCCCCGGCCAGGCGAACTGCGAGATGTCAATTCCCACAGTCTGGCAGCAATGGTAAGAGAGTGTGGAGGAGTGCCGCTCCTGTTAGGTTTAGCTCCCGATCAGTTATCAGAGCTGCGGACCAAATGTCAACAGGCACTTGATGGTGCAGATATCTGCCTTATCTCGGGCGGATCTTCGGTGGGCAGCCGTGATTTAACTCTGGAGGTCTTAACCTCATTCAACCACAGTGAGGTTCTGGTCCATGGAGTGGCAATCAGCCCCGGCAAGCCCACTATCCTGGTCAAAACAGGTGAAAAAGGCTTTTGGGGTCTTCCCGGCCATGTGGCTTCGGCAATGGTGGTTTTCCAGGTGCTGGTGCGTCCCTTCATGTCTTACCTTAGCGGGACAGATTTATCCTTAGGGGAAGGAAGGCCGATCCAGGCCCGATTGAGTCGAAACGTGGCCTCAAAACAAGGGAGGGAAGACTTTGTCCGGGTGAGGCTGCGGCAGGAAGACAGTGGTCTCACAGCTGACCCCATTTTTGGTGAGTCCGCTTTGATTTCCACCTTGGTACACGCTGATGGCCTTATTTGTATCCATCGACATACCGAAGGACTTTATGCAGGCGAGACAGTTGAGGTGATAAGGATCTAAGGATTGGCGATTGACGATTGAAGTAGGCGCGTTGCGCCATTGGGTCATTCGGCTTCGCCGTCATTAAGTCATTACGCTTCGCTGTCACTTGTTGTAATAGGTAGAAATCAAAGGGCATAGGGTAGATTGCGGATTTGGGATTTGGGATTGCGGATTTGAGATTTCTGATTTTATTGTATTTTAGATATTTTAGGCACTTTAGACATTTTAGTTCATTTTAGGCATTTTCTATTTAGGCATTTGTTATGTCTCGCCGGATCTATTTAAAAATGAAATCTTTGGAAGAGGCGCGAGAGATCTTCCTGGGATATTGGAATGTGGATGGCATGCTTTCGGGGGAGACTGTACCAAGCGTTGACTCTGTCGGTCGGGTGACTGCGGCCCCCGTTTTTGCACGCTTTTCAGCCCCAACTTTTCATTCGGCGGCTATGGATGGCATTTCGGTCCAAGCTGAACGTACCTTTGGCGCCACCCAGGAAAGTCCAATGCAACTGGAACTGGGAACTGATGCCAACTGGATTAATACAGGCCAGCCCATGCCTGCTGGCGCCGATGCAGTCATCATGGTGGAGAATATCCACCAGATTGATGAGCAGAAGGTGGAGATCCAGGCTGCTGTCTACCCCTGGCAGCACGTGCGCAAAGTTGGCGAAGACATTGTGGCCACAGAACTCCTGCTGCCTCAAAACCACCTAATTACTGCTTATGACTTGGGGGCCCTTTTGGCAGCGGGCGTTCTGGAATTGAAGGTGAAGCGGCAGCCCCAAGTGCTGATCATCCCCACCGGCAACGAACTGGTGGAGGCTGAAAATTTAGGGCAGATGGAGGCAGTACCTTCGGGAGAGATTGTAGAATTCAACTCCTGGGTGCTGGTGAATCTGGTTCGCCAATGGGGTGGGAAATGTGATCGTCACCCTATAATACCAGACGATCCTGATCGGTTGCGCCGGGTGCTGTTGGAGGTGGTTGCCGGTAAATATGACGTGGTCATTATCAACGCCGGGTCGTCTGCCGGCTCTGAAGACCATACCGCTAACCTGATAGCTGAATTGGGAGAAGTGCTGGTACACGGGGTGGCAATAATGCCGGGCAAACCAACGGTTCTCGGGGAGATCCAGGGAAAACCGGTGGTCGGCAATCCAGGCTATCCGGTTTCCGCGATCATCAGCATGGAACAATTTGTGCGCCCACTCCTCTACAGGATGCAAGGGTTGGAGGAGCCGGAACCTGAGCAGGTGGAAGCTTATCCATCTCAGAAGATCCCTTCCAAGCTCGGTGTTGAAGAATTTCTGCGAGTGAATCTGGGCAGGGTGGGTGAACACCTCGTGGCCACTCCATTGCCGAGGGGAGCAGGCTCTATCACCTCTCTAACTCAGGCGAACGGTTTTTTAAGAATTCCAGACACGGTGGAGGGTGTTACAGACTCAGAATCACACCCTGTCACCTTACTGACGAGCAGGCAAGGCATTGAGCGTACCCTGGTAGTGGCGGGCAGCCACGACATGACCCTGGATCTCATTGCCAACCTGTTGAACAAGCATGAGCCGAAAATTAACCTGGCTTCGAGCAATGTTGGCAGCCTGGGTGGTCTCCTGGCTCTGAGGAAAGGCACTGCACATCTGGCCGGCTCCCACTTACTAGACACTGAAACTGGTGAATACAATATCTCATATATCGATCGTTACCTGCCGGGCATCGAGGTATACCTGGTGACTCTGGTTCATCGGGAACAGGGACTGATAGTTGCGCCCGGTAATCCAAAGTTCATCAACGGTTTGGAAGATTTGTGCCGGGATGGGATTCGTTTCGTGAATCGGCAGTCAGGCTCTGGCACGAGGATTCTTCTGGATTGGCAACTTGGACAACTGGGTATTGATCCTGCTACTATTGACGGTTATCAACGGGAAGAGTACACCCACATGGCTGTGGCAGTGGACGTGTTGAGTGGCAGCGGTGATGTGGGCATGGGAATTCATGCGGCGGCTCAGGCCTTGAATCTCGATTTTATACCGATAACCACTGAACGATATGATCTGGTGATTCCCGCCGTCCATTATGACAATCCACTGGTGCAGAATTTTCTCGAGGTTATAGCCACCCAAGAATTCAAGGACCAGGTGCTGGCACTTGGCGGCTACGACATACGGGACACCGGCCGTATAATGGGTTCCTGGGTAGGAGAGCAACGACGCGGGGACACGGTAGATTAGAAGGACAGAAAACAGCAGGCAGGAGGCAGAGGGCAGCAGGCAGCGAACAACTAGGCACTAAGCAGTAGGCACTAGGCACCGTAGGGCGACGCGGGGACGCGGAGATAGAGCAAAGAGGGCAGAAGACAAAAGACAAAGGTCAGTAGGCAGAGGTCGGAAGACAGTGGGCAGAGGGTAGAGTTCGGAATTAGAATTTAACTCGTCCGCGCTCTTGCTATGGAGAGGAGGGAGTTGATGGAAATTACAAATCACAATGACTAAGGTTTCAGTGTTCAAGTTTTTTGTTTTTCTTCCCTGACACCTGACACCCGACACCTGAAACCCTGAGATGGGGAAAATCGTTTTGTCAGATCATAAGCTCAAAGAACAGATCAAGAGACTCAACCAGATTGGTATTGCCCTCACCAGCGAAACTCACCTGCCGACTCTGTTGGAGCTCATTGTCCGCGAGGTTCGTCGTTTTACCAGGGCTGACGCAGGAAGTCTCTATAGCGTAGACAGAAAACAATTACGCTTCGAGGTGGCTCAAAATGACACCCTGGCAGCCCGGAAAAATGAAGTATACGAATCATTTAGACCTTATCCCATGCCCTTGGACAAAACCAGCATCGCAGGCTTCGTGGCAATTACCGGAGAGACATTGAACATCTCTGATGTTTACGATCTAACAGGAGAAGAGGAATACCGTTTCAACCCGGCCTTTGATGATCGCAACCGCTACCGCACCCGCTCCATGCTGGTGGTGCCAATACGCACCCAACAGAATGAAATTCTCGGAGTACTTCAACTAATCAATTCCTTGGACACACAGAACAATGTGACCGTGTTTGACAGCGAGCAAGAGGATTTGGTGGCATCACTTGCCTCACAGGCAGCCGCTACCATCCAGAATGCTCGTCTCATTAATGCCGTTCATGAGATTTTTGCGGCCCTGGTGAGGTATTCGGCTTCTGCAATCGATGCCAGAAGTCCTCATACCGCTGGGCACTCACGCCGAGTGGCCACCTATTCCATGCGGTTGGCCCGGTCGGTAAACGAGGAAACCGAGGGGACTCTGGCGGATGTGTTTTTCAGCGATGAGGAACTGAAGGAGCTCAACTATGCGGCCTGGCTTCATGACATAGGTAAGATCGGAGTGCGAGAAGAGCTGCTGGAAAGGGTCGACCGTCTTGCTGCCGCGGCAATGGAACTAATCTCGACTCGATTTGAAGCAATCAAATTGGCTGTGGCCAGAGACTTTGAACGCCAGCGGAGAGCTGAAGGAGGCTCAAAAGAAACTGACCATATTGAACTTGAAAGGAGACTGCGGGAAGTTGATGAGGACCTGGGATTCATCAGGAAAATCAATAAGGCCACGCGACTCAGTTCTGAGGAAATCCGGCGAATCGAGGAAATCCAGACAAAAAGTTTTCGAAATGCTCGGGGCGAGGTGAGGGCCTATCTCAGCGAAGAGGAGGTTCATCACCTGAGCTTACCTACAGGAAACCTTACTGGTAAGGAGTTCCAGGAAGTACGGGGACACGTACTCCAGACGCTGAATATTATCAATAAAATTCCTTTTACCAGAGATCTCGAGCGTATCCCAGTGATTGCTGCGGCCCATCACGAAAAACTGGATGGCTCAGGGTATCCCCTCGGTCTTACGGCTTCAGACATTACGATCCAGGCACGCATCCTGGGAATCGCAGACGTCTACGATGCACTTACCGCGAGCGACCGTCCTTACCGAGGTGCGATGCCGGTACAAGAGGCTTTGCAGCACGTGATCAAGGAAGCCGAAGCGGGAAAACTGGATCGTGATCTGGTAGACTTGTTTGTACGCATGAAGCTCTATGAAGGAGTGACGTAAGGAACAGCAGGCAGTAGGCAGCA
>JAUVTM010000187.1 GCA_030601545.1 Syntrophobacterales bacterium | reverse complement strand
ATGCAGGTAGAGAGCAAGATCAATGTCCCTTCCGGTCCCTTGGAGGGATGAGCCAAACACGACCATAATACGGATGCGGTTCCTTTTGCAAATTCGGGCTATGTTTGCTTTTAGTTCTTCATCTATTTCCATATTCTCCTGTCCGGTTCGGCGCTTAGACATTGTCAATACAGTTGTTTTTGTGGACATACTATACCAGCAAGTTTGAGGATGGCAAGAAAGTTTGTTTGTTGGTACGAAAGTCTTCCAGAGTCGGACTGGACGTGGGGACGGTCTTGGCGGATGACTTTTACCTCAACCAAGGCCTAATCAAATAAGACGGTTTTTTAGCTTACTACCCAGACCGCCATTTCTCTCGCCAGCTGCATCACCTTACTGCTCACGCGGCCCATAAAAAATTCTTCCACCCGAGAAAGGCCTCTTCGTCCAACGACTATTGTGCCGTAGTCGCCGTTTTTGGCCTCTTCAACAATGGCTTTGGCTCGGCTAGCCACTCCTGTAACGATTTTCGTGGAGATTCGATCGCCTTCAACGCCGGCTTTTTCCAAATGTCCAGCAGCCTCCTGGAAAAGGGCCTCAGTGGATCTTTCAGCCTCACGGAATTGCTTCCTTACTTCTCCCTCCCACTCTTTGTGGAGAACAAGAGATGCGTCGTATCGTTGAGATCCAAGATCAAGACCTCTAATGACGTGAAAAAGAGTGACTTTCAGGTCCGTACCATCCACCATGGTTCCAAGGTAATCAACAGTTCCCATCGCCTCTTCTGAGGTATCCAGTGCTACTAGTATCTTCCCCGCTTCTGGGGCACCTCCCACAACACATAGGGGGATGTGGGTCAGGTGCCCAACTAACTTGTTGGCTATGCTTCCCCAGACAAGATCCTTCAACTTGCTAACTCCCCAACGTCCTACAACCACTAAATCATAATCTTTTTGTGCTTCACGAGCGATATCTCTGGCTATGCCCACCTGCCTTTCTTGACTTTTGATACTCACCGCCTCCTCTGGGACGCCCTGTTCCACAAACAGCTGTCGTGATCTCTCCATAAACTCCTGGATGGCCGTCTGTTGCTGCATTGCCCAGGCTGCCACAGGAGCCAACTTGTGTCTGAATGCGGGGTTTTTCTCGATGTCCCAGAAGCTGTCAGGTATCTTGCTCATCACATGGAAAAGAACCACATTTACTTGGTTCGTTGGGAACAATTGGCTCACATACCGCACCGCCTCAAAGGCTTGATCCGAACCATCCACTGCCAATAAAACCTTTTTCTTGTATTTTGCCATGGGAAACTCCTTTGCCGATGCGTTGGTTAACTTCCTTCTGTTAGGCTAGTAGGTTGAACGTGCTTTGGTTCCTCCGATCCTACGAGGTCAAGTGATCTGAGATCAATGGTTAATTCCAATTCACCTGGCTCGTCTGTTCTTGAGGCGTTAAATCCCAGTTTTCGACCCAGTGCCAGCATCTGGGTGTTTTCCCGCAAAACAATGCCCCATATAGTTTCAATTCCACGTTTTTTGGCAATGCTGAGGCATCTTTGCAGGAGTCCGGCTCCCACCCCACGTCCCTGCCAGGGGTCTCCGACCAAAACAGCAAACTCGGCCCTCTTACCGTCTGGATCACTGATCACACGGGCCACCCCCAGCATTCTCTCTTCCGCCACACCTTCTTCCAAAGCCACCAAGGCGATTTCCCGATCGTAATCGATCTGAGTGAACCGCGCCAGCATGCTTGGGGAAAGGGACTTCATGGGGCTGAAGAACCGGTAATAGACGCTCGTGGGAGATAAGGTACTGAAGAGATCCAGAAATGCCGGGGCATCTTCCGGCTTGATGGGCCGGATGAAGACTTGAATTCCACCCTTGGTTGTGTCCCGGGACTCGTATTCCGCCGGATATGGACTGATAACCAGATGGAGCGGGGCCGAAACCTCTGAAGGCTTGAGAATGACCCGGGCGTCCACCGCACAAGGGTTCCCTTCACTCACAATTACAGGGTTCATGTCCAGCTCAACGATCTCAGGGAAATCCGTCAATAACTGGGAAAGACGGATAAGCATTTCTTCCAGAAGCTCCAGGTTTGCCCCTGGCTTGTTTCGATAGCCTTGGAGAAGCGAGTATACCCGGGTGGACTCCATGAGCCTCCTGGCCAGTAGACGATTGAGTGGTGGGAGACCAATGGACTGGTCTTTCAGAACCTCGGTGAGTATTCCCCCCATCCCAAACAGAATTACCGGACCGAAGCTCTCATCCCTCTTGGCTCCCAGGAGGATTTCATAATCGGGACGCTGAATCATGGGTTGCAGCGTAACCCCCAGCACTTTGGCCTGGGGATTATATGCCTGAGCCCCTGCCAGTATTTCTCGGTATGCTTCCCGAACCTTATCTTCACTGCGAAGATCTAACCGGACACCGTTGACCTCTGTCTTGTGGACGATGTCAGATGAGTGAAGCTTCATGACCACCGGATATCCTATTAGGTGAGCCAACTGGACGGCTTCCTCACCTGAAGTGGCCACTGCCGTGTAGGTAACCGGGATGCCGTAGGCAGCAAGAAGCCTTTTGGACTCCATTTCGGTGAGCAAGCCGTTTTTTCGCTTCAGTCCTTGATCTACAAGAGTCCGTGCCTCGTCGCGATTGAACAGGAGGCTCATGGAAAGCTTCGGAGGTATTTCCTGAAGCATCTCCAAGTTGCGAGAATACTCGTGCATGTACAGGAATGCCCGAACGGCCTGTTCCGGAGTATCGTAGGTTGGAATTCCCGCCCGGTTTAGAATGTCCCGCCCTTTTTCGATATCCAGACCTCCCATCCACGATGTGAAGACAGGATAGGGTTTGCCCTTGATGGTCTGCGCCAGTAGATTTGCCACCCCAGTGGGATCAGTTATACCCAGGGCGGTAAGGATCAGGAGCGCTCCGTCCAGTTCCCTTGCTTTAAGACAGATCTCCACTACTCTAGCATAACGTTCGGGAGAGGCGTCCCCAAGGACGTCGATAGGGTTTGAATGACTCCAGAACGGGGGTAGCACTTCATCCAATTTCTTCATGGTTTCCGTCTTCAAGGGAGCAGGCTCCGCGCCATATTCTGCCAGAGTATCAGCCGCCATCACGCCGGGTCCCCCGGCATTGGTAATAATCCCCAGTCGGGGACCCTTGGGGCGGGGTTGTTTGGCCATTAGTTCTGCACAGTCAAAGAGTTCCCCGATGGTGTGCACTCGAACAATGCCGGCTCGCTTAAAAGCTGCATCGTAGACAGCATCTTCTCCCACCATGGCCCCAGTGTGGGACGCAGCGGCCCTGGCCCCGGCCGGGCTCCTGCCGGATTTCAGGACCACGATGGGTTTCACCCGGGAGACCGCCCGGGCCGCACTCATGAACTTCCTGAAGTTGGTTAGACTTTCAATGTAAAGAAGAATACTGTTCACTTCGGGGTAGTTCCCCAGGTAGTCGATTAAATCGCCAAAATCAACATCCAGCATTGAGCCAATGCTAACAAAATGGCTGAAGCCGATCCCCTCTTTTAGCGACATATCAAGAATGCCGGTGCAGATGGCGCCGCTCTGGGAAATGAAGGCAAGCTTTCCCTCATAGGGCATGTGGGCCGCGAAACTAGCGTTAAGTTTTCTGCCCGGGCAAATGATCCCAAGACAGTTCGGCCCGATTACCCGAAGTCCGCCTTTTTCTGACTCCCGCCTAATTTTCTCCTCTATTTCCAGGCCTTGAACTCCGGTCTCTCTGCCTCCGGCAGATACAATGATGGTCCCACCTACCCCAACTTCTACGCACTCTTTGATCACTTGCGGCACGCTAGCAATGGGGATAGCTATGATGGCAAGATCAATGTTGTGTTCTATCTTCGTAAGGGACGGATAGACCTCTAGTCCATGTATCCTGGTATAGTGGGGATGAACCGGGAAGATCTTTCCCTGGTATCCTCCCTGGATCAGGTTGCGCATGTGGGCAGAACCAATGCTGCCATCTTTCTCGCTGGCACCGATCACCGCAATGGATTCGGGCCTGAATATCTTATCTAAGTTGTAAATTCCCATGAGGTTTTATCCATCAGCTTTCTAGGAGCGCAGAAGCGACATAGACCTAGATAGCCATGTGTTTTGAGCGAAAAATGCGAACTGCTAAGCTTCACACCACACGTCACCTATAGGGATTCACCGTCAGAACGGGAACCGGAGACTTTTTCACCACGCGTTCGGCAACACTTCCGAAAATAATCCGTTCGAGGCCCTTCCTCCCATGGGTACCAATGATGATGAGATCAATCCCTTCAGCCTGCGCGTAATTGAGGATCTCTTCAGCAGGGTCTCCCAGGACAACTCTCGCCGTGCAAGAATCAGTTTCAAATTGTTCTTCCACGAACTCTTGCAGCTTTTTTTCCGCCCCTTCTACAATTTCGGCTTCAAATTTGCTGATGGAGGGGTGAGG
>JAUVTM010000144.1 GCA_030601545.1 Syntrophobacterales bacterium | reverse complement strand
TGGTCGCCTTTTCCTTGAGTTTTAGATCGACATTCATCCGGTCGGAAGATTCTCCTTTACGGGTGTCCATTTCGACTTCTTCAAAATAGTCAAGTCGCCGCAGATTCCCAACACTCCTCTCCAGATTGGCCTTACTATATCGTGCCCCTTCAACCACCTTCAGCTGCCGGCGGATAACTTTGTCCCGGGTCTTGGCATTACCGCTGATTTCAATCCTGCCAAAATCTACCAACTCCCCCCTTTTGACTCCGTAGTCAACATCAACCACCTGTTTCGTCCTGTCCCGGGCAATGTTTGGCTCTACCTCAGCAAACGCGTATCCCTGAGAGGTATAGTAGGCCGTAATCCTTTCAAGGTCTCTGGCCAGAACCTCCCGATGGAAGTACTTTTTCTTGGACAACTTGGTGCTATTCAGCAACCTCACGTCCGGCTCGACACCCTTCCCGGTCACCTCCACTTTGCCCACCCGGAATCGTCCCCCTTCGTTTATGGGAAAGTTGATGTAAATCCCCTCTTCATCATAGGTAATTTCAGGACTTCCCACCCTGACATCCATAAAGCCATGATTCAGGTAGAAGGCGGCAATCATATCCGAGTCCACTTCCAACTTGTCCCGCTTGAGAATTCCCGATTCAGTGAGCCAGAAAAAACCACCTTTCTCCGAAGTCCTGACAACATCTTTGAGGTCATCATCCGAAAAGTGCTGATTGCCTGTGAAGGTGATCTTGCGAACATAGAGCTTTTTGTTCTCCTTTACGCGAAAACTGACATCCACCCGGTCACCCTCAACTGGTCTTATCTCGTAGGTAACCTCCGCATTATAATAGCCTTTGTCCCGATAGAGCGCCCGGATCTTTTCCACATCTCCCTTTAGGACTGAACGTTGTAGAATACCATACTGTCTCGTGGTCATAGCAGCACGAATGTCATCTTCTGTGATAGATCTGGCCCCGCGGATTGAAACTTTATTTATGGTGGGCTTTTCCTCTACCACAAAAACCACATCTTGTCCTTGGGGAGTGTCCTCCGCCTCTATACGGACCTCTCTGAAATAGCCCATCTTGTAGATCTCTGTCAAATCTTCACGCAATTTGGCCTGATCAAAAAGGTCGCCGCCCTTGGTTTTTATCCTCAATTTAATGGCCTCGGTTTCGATGCGCTGATTGCCCCTAACCAGAATCTGACGAATCTTTTTTCTCCTCAGGATGCGAATACCCACTTCTCTGGAGAGATCAGACACCGCACTGGCAAGATTCTCCAGTCCCACTTGGGTTACATAGATGGGTACCGTAGGCCGTCGTTGATCAACATCAACCAACCGTACATCAAAACTGATTTGCTCCCCTATCTTACTGAGGCTGCCATAAATGACGAAGGTGCTTCCCAATTCCGCGCCGATTTTTCGAGCCTGAGCATCGGTCATCTCTTGAGCCACCCACAACGGTTCCCCCTCCAATGCTTCCACCGCAGGCACCGGTTGGAATCCTTGCTGCTTCAGACTCCTGACCATCATATCCGTTAACGGCTTGCGCAGGTGGGTAAGATCCTCTTCGCTGTAGAACGAGAGGGGAATAATAGCAAGACGAATAGTGCGGGAATAGAGCGGCTGGGGCCAAGTGAGAGACAGTACCAGCAGAACAAAAAGAAGGCGAAATTTCACAACGTACTCGCTCTCTGCAGGTCACTCGATCTCGTTTAATAGTCCATCTTTCATCTGCAACTGTCTTTGCATCATGCCTGCAAGTTCCATGTTGTGTGTAACAACAACCAGACTCACTTTTTTTTCCTGGTTGAGCCTCAGCATAAGCTCATGAAGGTTCCGGCTACTCTTCGTGTCCAGGTTACCGGTGGGTTCATCAGCAAGAAGCACCTTAGGACTCAACACCAGTGCCCTCGCTACCGCAACCCGCTGCTGCTCTCCTCCAGATAGCTCTCCGGTACGATGCTGCAAACGGTGACTCAAGCCAACCAGATCCAAAATGAACTCCGCACGCTCTTTCGACTCTCTTTTATTCTTGCGTCCAATGAGCGCTGGTAACATGCAGTTTTCCAATGCAGTAAATTCAGACAGCAGATGATGGAATTGAAAAATAAATCCGATGGTGCGATTGCGGTAGGCAGCCAACTGTTGTTCATGGAAGTCAAAAACGTTAACTCCCTCATAGGTAACCTCACCGTCACTAGGCCGCTCCAGAGTTCCCAGTATGTGGAGCAGTGTTGACTTCCCTACTCCGGACGCTCCTACCACCGCAATGCTCTCCTGCCCTTTCAGGGTGAGATCGATACCACACAATATATCAACGCGACGTTCGCCGCTACCGAAGTGTTTATAAAGCCCCTTCACCTGGAGGATAGACTCGGCCCTATTCATAGCGGATGGCCTCCGCTGGGTCAAATCGCGAAGCCTGCCAGGCCGGATACACACTGGCCGCCAGAGTAATGACGATTGCCGCCAGGGCGATGAGTGCTACGTCAAGTGGGTTCATCTGAACCGGCAAGGTAGATATGTAATAGACATCGCTGGGCAACTCAATAAACTTGTAGGTGGCCAGCAGTGTGCACAGGGTGTAGCCTCCCAGAAGCCCGAGTAGCGTTCCTACCAGGCCGATCACCGCACCCTCAATCAAGAAAATCTTCATGATACTTCTGCGGGTGGCACCCATAGATTTGAGAATAGCAATATCCCTGGTTTTTTCTACAACCACCATGGTTAAAGTGCCCACTATATTGAACGCTGCTACCACAATAATGAGGGTGAGGATGATGAACATCACGATTTTTTCCAATTTTAGGGCAGAAAAAAGGTTCTTGTTCATCCTCATCCAGTCCCTACTCCAGTAAGGATAGCCGTCCAACGCTTTGCCAATGGCTCTGGCCACCCGATCCGCCTCATAGATGTCATCCACCCGAACCTCGATGCCTGTGACTCGATCCCCGATACCAAGGAACCGTTGAGCAGCCCATAGGGACACGTAGGCTATGGTAGAGTCGTATTCGTACATTCCCGAGTCAAATATTCCCGCCACCCGAAAGGTTTGACTCCTGGGCACCCGGCCGAGGGGAGTAAGACGACCCAGGGGAGAAATCACCGTCACGGGCTCTCCCCGTGATGCCCCGATATTCCTGGCAAGCTCGTTACCCAAAATGATTCCTGGAGTGGCTCTCATCCCTTCTGGCTTATTTTCAGCTTCGAGCTCTTTGAGACTGCCAGCACGCAGATTCTTTTGTAGGTTGATAACCTTGCTGGCGGTCTGTGGTTCGATTCCTCTGAGCACTGCCCCAGATATGCCTTTGCGAGAACTGATCATAACCTGGGTGTAAATAAAAGGTGTGGCAGCGTTAACCCCAGACACCTCCTCCACCTTTTTTCTTACTTCCAGGTACTTGGAAATATTTCCATCAAAACGGGAAATCACCACATGGGAGGTCACCCCAAGAATTTTGTCCTGAAGTTCCTCCTTGAATCCATTCATCACTGCTATAACCACGATTAGCGCGGTCACGCCAACCATAACCCCTGCAATGGAAATGAGGGTAATAAGGGAGACGAAGGTCTGTTTGCGTTTGGCCTTTAAATAACGAAGGCCTATGAATAGTTCATAGGACATATCAGAAAGGATCTTGATCTCACGGTTTAGCTACGCTCTGGCCTGAGGAGGGGAAACAAGATCACCTCCCGGATGGATGGCAGGTCTGTGAACAGCATGACCAATCGATCAATACCCACCCCCTCCCCGGCAGCCGGAGGCATGCCATATTCCAGGGCGCGAATGTAGTCATCATCCATGAAGTGGGCCTCTTCGTCGCCAGCCTCACGGGCCGCCACTTGCTGCAGGAATCGCTCCCTTTGGTCAATGGGATCGTTCAATTCGGAGAAGCCATTGGCAAGTTCATAGCCACCAATAAAGAGTTCAAATCTATCAACTAGAGAGGGATCTTCCTCATTGCGCCGTGAAAGTGGAGATACATCAATGGGATAGTGGGTAATAAAAGTTGGTTGTTCCAGCTTCGGTTCCACCAGGATATCAAATAGCTTGGTGAGAACTTTTCCGGGCTCTTGTCCAGCCGTAGTGATTCCCAAGGTCTCAGCCTTGGTCCGGAGTTTTTCCTCATCTTCCACCTCGCTCCCCTCTAAACCTCCAATAGAGACGAGTGCCTCGCTGAGCCGATAACGGGGCCAGGGTGGACTCAAATCGATTTCCTTACCTTGAAACGATAGATGGAGGCTGCCATTTACTTCTTGGGCCACCCAGCAGACCATTGCTTCGGTGAAGGTCATCAAGTCTTCATACGTGGCATAGGCCTGATAGAATTCCAACATGGTAAACTCTGGATTGTGCTGGAACGATATCCCTTCATTGCGAAAATTTCGATTTATCTCAAAAACCCGCTCAAAGCCACCCACCAGGAGACGCTTGAGATAGAGCTCAGGAGCGATTCGTAGATACAGGTCAATGCCCAGGGCATTATGAAAGGTCTTGAAAGGACGTGCAGCAGCACCACCGGGAATAGGCTGCATCATCGGGGTTTCCACCTCAATGAAACCATGATCCTTCAGGAATTCTTGTGTTTTCTGAATAATCTTGGCTCTCTTGATGAAAACCTCGCGAACGCTTTCGTTTACCACCAGATCCACATAGCGCTGACGGTACCTCATTTCGACGTCACGAAGCCCGTGCCATTTTTCCGGCAAAGGTCGCAAACTCTTGCTCAGGAGTCTTACCTCCTGGGCTTGTAGGGTCAACTCACCTTTATGAGTCCGGAAAACAGTACCCGTGACGCCGACAAAATCACCTATGTCCATCTTTTTGAAAACCCGATGCTCGTCTTGACCTATCACGTCCCGTTGAACGTAAACTTGAAGTTTACCAGAAGCATCTTTGATGTGCATAAAAGAAGCTCGGCCAAAGGAACGCATGGACATAATGCGGCCGGCACAGATAAGAATCTTTTCCTCTTGATCTAGATCCTCTTCACTCCATTTCCCGTAGTGTTCCCTAATATCCGCCAGGTGATCCTGAACGCTAAAATCATTCGGGTATAACTGGACACCCGCATCACGCAACTCCTGAGCCTTCTGTCTCCGCTGTCGCAACACCTGGCTTTCTTCACTCATGGCCATGTCTCTTGAATGATGGGTAACCGGGCGGGCAAGAAAAACAAACCACACCCTTTGGTCTCAGGACCTCAAAACGAGTTACGATAAATCATTTACCCAGTGGAGTCAAGAACTATGGGTAAGCAGGAGTTACCCTAAAAATTGATGTTTAATAGCTCTATAGTGAGGCTATTGGCCTATTGCTGGTGATTTACAAATGAAAAGTGTCTGTTTAGATGGAGCTTGAGGGCTGGGATTTTCCCGCAGCGGCGTATATAGCCAGCCTCTGCCAATTTCAATTGATCAGCCTGCCCAGCCAATATGGCAGAGGCTGGCAATATCCGCAGCTCGGGCTGCCATCTACTTCGGCCCGGAGCACCACCG
The DNA here is from genome assembly GCA_030601545.1 of Syntrophobacterales bacterium. Taxonomy (GTDB): domain Bacteria; phylum Desulfobacterota; class Syntrophobacteria; order BM002; family BM002; genus BM002. The sequence goes on along the minus strand of JAUVTM010000144.1, from coordinate 316 downwards.
CCCGGCAAGGACAGCAGACCGAGCGTAAGCGGAGGGAATGTCCCAGCCCGCAAGCGGTAAGCCTGTCTAGCAGTGATTGCCGAAGTTGAAAGGACATTCCTTGTATTTGTTCTTGCGTTCGAGTCTCACGGTCTGGTCACTTCTGGCGCAACTGTGTGTGGGGGAAGGCGCCCCCTCCCTGTTCCCCGTTCCTGCGGAACGGGGCCAGGGGCTCCCCCACCCACAGCTGCGGAAGTGGCACAGACCTTCCGCCAGTCACTCCAGAACAAACACAAGGAATGTCCAGGTGGATTTGTCTCAATTATTCTTAATATAC
>JAUVTM010000165.1 GCA_030601545.1 Syntrophobacterales bacterium | reverse complement strand
AGTGCGGGCTCTCGTAAACCTCGCGGTCATTCCGAACAGGTTCAGCCAAAATGCCTGCATCTTGCAGAATCTTGCAGACTTCGGACCTGGACTTATCCGCTGCCCAGTTTTCCAGAGCCGCATAGATCTCCACCTGAGCCTCGCCTTCGGCCCGGTCCTTGTGGGCCTTGTACTTGTCGACAAGGTCCTTGTTCCCGGTTATGGCGCAGAGCTCTGTGAAGTCCTCATCCTGGAAGGCGCTGACCATGACATAGCGCGCATCATACTTATCCTGCGGATTGTCGTAATCCGGAAAATCGGACTTGCCGCACAGGATGATGCCGTGCACCGCCAGTTGGGTGTCCCAGTTGCCCCAGCGCTGACGGACGATACCGAACTTGCCGTACATGGGCAAGGTATGTCCGAGCATCCGGGTGGGGACCTGTACCTGGGAGAATTCGATCATGGTGCCCAGCCCGGTCTTTCTGCGATGGTGCATGGCCGCCAGGATTGAGCAGGTGATCAGGTTACCGGATTGCCAGTCAATGACCCAGTTGGTGCACTTGGTGGCGTGGCCGCCCATGTACTCGTGCATACCGGTTATCGAGGCGAGTCCGGCGTGGGCCTGGCCCAGGATGTCGTAGGAACCGCCGAATATTTTGGGACCGTAACCGAAACCGCCGCCCCAGACATAGATGAACCGGGGGTTGATTTCACTCAGGTACCTGTAGCTCATCTTCCACTTGTCCAGGGTCCCCGGCCGGTAAAGCTCGGTGAGGCCGTCGGATTTTTTCACCAGGCCGTAAAAGATATCCACCATCTCGGGGATGTGGTAATCCATGGTGAGAAAATACTTGTTGGGATTGGCGTTGGTGAACCCCAGGCCGGTGCCGGTCATGGGACGGGTGTCGTGCAGCGGATACAGATAGCACTCGTTAAACGGGGATGTGTGCCGCATGGCGTCACCCATCCTCGGCATCTCGATCTTGATGACCTCGGCCCCCAGTTCGGCCAGGTTGGCCACTGAGTGGGGCGTGAAGATATACATGGTGCAGCTGAGCCACCGGATCCCTTTAAGCGATATGGGCTTGGTGTGTTCATTGCCCACGTCGAAGAGCTTCTTGCAGTACTCCTCGTAGGGCATCTTCATCTCATCCATTTCACCCTTGCTCTTGGGGCCTGGCAGGTCTTCTATTCGTGTTACTCTTGGATCTTTTGCCATTAGATTACCCCCTTTGCCTTGAGTTCATTAACCTTAATCTGGGTCATTCCAGTCCATTTCAGGTACATTTCGTAGTTGTCATACCCCAGATCTCTGCCCATCCACTTGCACCGGAACGGCGCATAGACCTGATAGGACGCCGGGCTCGATGCAATCAGCAGCGGGCCGTAGTCAGTCTCATGGACGTACTGCCAAGGTCGGTACTTGAAGTGGGGGAACTCAGCGACCTCGTCGATGTACAGCAGCGGCCCGGCCGCAAGCTGGTACTCGAGCAGTTTTTGTTCGGCTTCGACCCTGTTGGTGTCCCTCAGCCACCGGGTAGTCAGGGTGTAGGTCTTGGTCAGGGCGTGCAAGGCGTTCCTGGCCCCCATCTCCTTGAGGAAGGGGTCTTCATGGATCAGCCGGCCGAACTGGTCGTAATCGCGCTCAAGGCAAAAGCCGATGTTGTACCAGAGCTTGTCGGTCTGGCCGCCGATCATCATGTAGCCGTCTTTGCAGGGGTTCCAGGCATACTGGTTGAGGTTGGGGTCCCAGCCGCCGGATCTGCCTTTGATACTGGCATTGAAACCGTACCAGGTGATATCAAAGTCGATGATGTCCAGCAGCGTTTCGGCGCCGGTGACCTCGACCATCTGGCCTTCGCCGCCTAACTCGTCCCGCCAGTAAAGGGCCGCCAGGGCGTTCAGGAATCCCTGCGCCCCGGCAACATAGTCGGCAAGCCAGACACCCGAACGGGTCGGGTCGCCGCCCTTGCCCCTGGGAAGCAGGTCTTGGGCCAAACCGGTGTTGTGGACCCAGGAGTTGGCACAACTGGCAAAGGGCTCGAGCTCCCACTGGCCGAACTTGGATTGCTTGTCCTTCCAGGGGCCCCACTGGCCGAGCATGCCGACCCAGACGTAGATCATCTTGGGGTTGGCTTCCTTGAGCTGCCGGTAGCCGATACCCAGGCCATCCATGTAGCCGGGGGGCATGCCGTCGATCAACACGTCGACGTTCGCAGCCATTTGCTTGAAAACTTCCTGGCCTTCCGGGGTCTCGACATCCAGGGTTACGCAGTGCTTGTTCACCGTCTCAGCGACGAACTCCATGCCGCACTTTTCGCCGGTCTCCTGATTTTCCAGCATGTACTCTTCGCGGCCGAACGGCGTCATTTGCCGCATGGGATCGCCGGAGGGCGGTTCGATAGCGACGACCTCGGCCCCGGCTTCGCCGAACAGAGAGGCGCAAAACTTGTGGCCCAGCCGCCAGAGGCCGATATCCAGAACCCTGAGGTGTCCCAGGGACTGATCTTTGCCGTATCTCTTTTCGAATTTGAAGTTGTCCTCGGCCCACTCACAGAATTCCAGCGCCTTCCTTTTTTCGTATATCGGTTTCACTTCCTCGTAGGAAGGCGGCGGTGTGACCGGGTAGGGCCTGACATCCAAATCCATCATACCGATGGTGTCGGCCCTGCTGTTTATTTCAACATCTTTTTTTTCTGCCATGTTTTAACCTCCGATTCAGCAGTATTTTCTCCAGACTTGCTGTATACTCCTTGATTTAGCGTTAGAGGTTAGTCTGACAATCCCTCGTCGCTGTACCTCACCACCTCCTTTCTCACTGCGATCTGGTTAGAGCTAGTAATAAGAACCTTCGCCCCGGTAGTTTCCCAGTTCATGGGGCTTCACGGTTGATTGAGCCTTCTCAGTTAGTCTGCTCTACCAGTCGGCAAGTCGTTTTCGCCACCTCCTCAGGTGACAATAGACTGGTTTGGTATCACCTCCTTTCCAATGTCAAAAAAATGGCACAAGTGTCAGAGCGCAGAATACGACTGTGCCCCCTCAAAGACCACGTCTTTGGCAACAGCCCTTGGGCCAAGAGAGGACGAATCCTCTATCTCTTGAATTAGGTACGGTCGTTTCGTATTCGGCTAATTTGGTGGAAAAATGCGCTGGCCTGCTTGCCAGGTATATAAACTGTATGCTCGCAGAGTGTCGAAACTCTGAAGCTACAGTTTACTCTCGGAATTGTCTTTGGATCTGGCCGTGTTAGCTGATTCCGCTGGAACGAGAACAACAGGTACCGCTAGAAATATAGGATGCGAGTTCTCTACTCGAGCTAGCTCTATTTGCTATTCTGGTTTAACAGGTACGCTTCTGCGAAGGATTGAGAAGCTTGCGATTGTAGAAAACATGAAGAAAACAGCATTAAGCAACTGAATTTGTTTCTAATCATATATTGACGCTTGTTTTTGTCAAGCACAAAGTAACTTTGTGATTTTTTTCTTTAATCAGATCATGTTCAAACCTCTCCAAATGGTTCGCTGGAAAGGGGGAGCGCCTTTCGTTGCCCCCTTGTTCGCGGCTGGAAAGCCGCTCCCACAGGACTAACATCTATGCTATTTAAACTGTGGGAGTGGCTTTTAGCCACGACGCTCCCACAGGATGCATCCTTTCTTGACAATGCTCTGAAAGGTGTGCCAACATCCCTCTAGATTTTAGATTTGAGATTGCAGATTGAGGTGCATGCATTCTTGTCCGTGAGGTTCTAAACTCTTAAATCTTAAATCTGCAATCTCAAATCTAAAATCATACAGAGACTGGCCCACAGGACCAGATTTTCTAGGACTAAATAAATCGGCAGGAGGCGCATCATGCTCAGCCACAGGACCCAGGTGCGTGTTCGTTTCGGTGACACTGACCCGTATGGCATTGTGTATTTTGTCAGCTATTTTCGCTACTGCCATCGAGGCATAGAAGAGTTTCTGCGAAACCTCGGCCTTGCTCCCGAAAATACTTTTCGCAACCGCGAAGAGAAATTTGGCTTACCTATAGTGGCCGCCGATTGCCGCTTTTTGATTCCGGCACGTTACGGAGAACTGCTCGAGATCGAGACCTCAGTTAAAGAACTGAAGGAGAAGGCCATAGTCTTCCAGTTTCGTTTTTACCGACCGCCGGAGACTGGACTGCTGGCTGAGGGCACTGCCACTATTGTAGCCATAGATCATACCTGGAAGGCAAGACCGCTACCCGAGGTCTTGGCGGAGAGATTACGCTAAGCCCTATGCTCTCTGCCCTATGCCCTGAACGACGGCGAAGCCAAGTGACACATCGCTATCGCGGCTGGAAAGCCGCTCCCACAGACAACATGACGATGTAATATGACCTGTGGGAGCGGCTTTCCAGCCGCGATCCAAAAATACCAATGGTTATGGAACACAGAAAAGGAACGCACCACCTGCGTAAAGGTCGAGTTTCCGAAATAGGCCAGTACTATTTACTCACAGCGACTACTCACGACAAGATTCCTGTATTTACCAGCCCCGAAGCTGCAAGAATAGTTCTTTCCAGTTTGCAGTGGCTTGAAGAGCAGGGACGGTTTCGCCTCGAGGCTGCCGTTGTCATGCCTGACCATTTGCATTTTGTGGCAGAGTTATCTGATGGAAATCTGAGTATGCTAATGCAGAGCCTAAAAGGCTACAGTGCCCGCAAAATAAACGAGTTGCTCGGCCGCAAAGGACCGCTGTGGCAGCCTCAATATCACGACCATGCGATAAGAAATGATGAGGTTCTTGAGGAAGTTACTCTGTATTGTTTGCACAATCCAGTGAGGGCTGGATTGGTGCAGAATTTCCGCGACTATCCCTATTGGTATTGCAGATGGTCAGTCTGAATGCGTCGCGGCTGCCCGCCCGCCATGCGAGCAAGGCGAGGCGGGCGGGGAAAGCCGCTCCCACAGGACCAGATACGTTCGCAAACTGAAACTGTAGGAGTGGCTTTCCAGCCACGA
>JAUVTM010000064.1 GCA_030601545.1 Syntrophobacterales bacterium | reverse complement strand
CACTAAGTAAACTATGGTAACGTGACGACAATCGTTTCCAGGAGGTGGTCAATGGCTGTTAAAGTCAGTCCCCAACGGCGTTCAACCCTGTGGATATACCAGGTTGATCCTCACGAAATCCACTATCTGAAATTTATCCTGGAGGCATATGAGGGGCTGACAACGTTAACCACGCTGGATCCTCAGAAAGGGCTCGTGCAGATGGCAGTACCGCCTGGACGTCATGGAAGTCTGGAGGCTTTGCTGGAGGCCTTGGGTCAAGAACTGGAGCTGAAGCGGATCAGTCCGGTTGGGTAAACCCTGCTTTGCTCTTGAAAATTGCGGGCGGCTGGGATAAAGATTAACCTCCATGCGACTAGTCCTTACATGCCGCCACACAGAACAGCCTCTCTAGCTGGGGCAGGTGAGGTGACGCCGTGGCGGACGAAAAATGGCTGGAAGATGTTGACCTGGAGGACGGGGCAACGGCCCTGGAGATCCGTACCTACGGAGAAGATAAGGAAATCATTGCTGAGGGTGAGCACAGCAGTCATTTTTGTGTGGTGCTCAGCGGTAAAGTCAAGGTCTTCCGCCACGGGCGACAGCTTGCCATTCTTGGAGAGAGAGATGTGTTCGGGCTGGAGAGCTGTTTTCTCAATCGGCCTTCCAGTGTCAGCGTTCGTTCAATAGACAAGACCAGAATCGCCTTGTACGACAGAGAGGCGATAGAATTCATACTGTACGAGCGACCACAGATGAGTAAGGGGGTCCTCCTGTCCTTACTCGATCAGCTTATACAGACCCGACAAGCTGCGGGGCGAGAAGAGGCGGGGTCCAAGGCGGAAAATATAGACGTTCGCTTCTACGAAGACAACGAGGTCATTATTGAGGAGGGGGCCAGAGACACTGACATCTTCAAACTGGTATCAACCGAGCAGGGATTGGTGGTCTCAAAGGATGGCAGGGAAATCGGGCGTATTACGAACCCCGGCGAGTTTTTCGGCGAAATGGCAAGCGTGTTGAGTAAGGTGCGCTCGGCGACCATAATTTCCAAGGGTAGTAGTGTTGTCCAGGTCTATTCAGCCGACAACATTCAGGATATGATTGAGGAACATCCGGAGATCGCCAAAAGGATCATTCGTACTTTGGCCAAGCGGCTATCTCAGGCCACAAAGGAAATGACTAGGCTGCAGAAGGAATTGGAAACGAACACCAGGACTGAATCGTGAGTACAATTGGCCATAGAAAGGGGAGGCGGCTGTTTATTCGAACATTCGGCTGCCAGATGAACCGTTACGACAGTGAACGGTTGGTGGAAATCCTTGGTGAGGAAGATTTCCAGCCTGTGGATGATTATCGCCAGGCGGATTTTATCTTCATCAACACGTGCACTGTTCGCGACAAAGCCGAGCAAAAGGCATTCAGCTACCTGGGCCGTCTCAAGCAACTCAAACGCAGCCAGCCGGGACTGGTAGTGGCTCTCGGTGGCTGCGTGGCTCAGCAGTATGGCGAGGATCTGCTGCGACGGCTGCCACACCTGGATCTTGTGGTAGGGACTCATGGCGTCAGTAGAGTGCCGGCCATGCTCGCTCGTTATGAGACTACCGGAGAACGGCAGGCCTTTGTGGGTTTTTCCTACGATTTTGGTGATGAGTCTGACGGTCGGTCGCAACTGTGTAGGCCTGGAGTGAGCGCTTACGTTACCATCATGAGAGGTTGTGATAATTTCTGCACCTACTGCATAGTGCCAATGGTCCGTGGTGATGAGCGCAGCCGTCCGAGCGACGAGATTGTTCGGGAGGTGGCAAGCCTGGTTGAGTGCGGCGTACGGGAGGTCACGCTTTTGGGCCAGAATGTGAACTCCTACGGCCAGGGAGTTGCGGAGGAGCTGGATTTTGCTGGATTGCTGAGGCGAGTAGCCCAAGTGGAAGGGTTGCTGCGGATTCGTTTCACAACCTCGCACCCCAAAGACCTGTCGCCATCACTTATGCGGTGTTTTGCTGATTTCGAGCCACTTTGCCCTCACATCCATCTTCCGGTACAATCAGGATCCGACCGGATTCTAAAACGAATGAAGCGGGGTTACACGAGGGAACACTACCTTCGGCTGGTGAAAGAGTTGAAGGAAATGAAAGAGGACGTGGCGGTATCCTCAGACATGATTGTTGGATTTCCCGGTGAGAGTGAGGAAGACTTTCAGGGGAGCCTGAGCCTGTTGGAGGAAGTTCGCTTCGATGCGCTTTTCTCTTTTAAATATTCTGATAGACCACAGACGGCGGCCAGTCGTCTGGATGGCAAGGTGGAGGAAAAGGTTAAATTGCAGCGACTACAAACTCTGCAGAGTTTGCAAGAGCGCATAACCCTTGAGAAAAACGAAGCACAGGTGGGGCAAACCACTCGGGTGTTGGTGGAAGGTCCGAGTCAGGTCGGAGGATCCCAGCTCAGCGGGCGAACTCCACAGAACCGGGTGGTGAATTTTCAGGGGCCGCCAGAGCTGGTTGGTGAGGAGATACCTGTTTTGATTACGGCAGGACATGCCCACTCCTTGGAGGGTGTGGTTTGTGTGGAAGATAACGTGAGCTTGAAGGTTGTGAAGGAGAGATCATGGTGCGGGAAATGATAATATCGGGTCTCACCATGGACCCGCAGACGAATACGCCCATCGTTGTGTTGAAAGATCCTAATAGCGAAACATCTTTGCCTATCTGGATTGGCTTATTAGAGGCCACTGCCATTGCCACTGAACTTGAAAAGGTCGAGTTTTCCCGTCCCATGACGCATGATCTCATCAAGAATCTGATGGGCCATTTAGGGGCCAAGGTTGAAAAGATCGAGGTTTGCGACCTGCGGGATAACACTTTTTACGCTTGGATCTACCTGAATGTGAACGGCAAAGAGACTCGGATAGACGCTCGACCCAGTGACGCTCTTGCCATAGCTTTACGAGCTAACGCCAGCATTTATGTGGACGAGAAGGTAATAGAGAAATCAGGCAAGCTAGACTCTGCTGGCAAGGTGGAAATCAAAGACGAGGAAGCTAAGAAGTGGACTGATATTTTGGAAAATCTCTCAGCGGAGGACTTTGGCAAATACAAGATGTGAAGCAAGAGTAATTAAGGAATTAGGGAATTCGTTAGTTCGTCGATTCGTCAAATCGTAGAAATCGTTCAAAGCACAAGATCGCGGCTGAAAGCCGCTCCCACAGGAAAATCCCTTTCTTCTTCTTCTTCTTTCTCCTTTCCTCTGCTGGCTGCCAGCTGCCCACTGTATTTCTCTATGCCTCCCCGCAATCCACAATCCCAAATCAAAAATCCCTTAATACCCTTGTCATCTTGCCTAGCTGCCATTAAGATCAAGTACTTTATCCCCAGGCTCTTTTAATGAAACCGTTGGGAACAGATTGTGCATGTTTTGCCGGTACCTTTTCCACCCAAAAAAGGAGAAGAATTTTGATTGACTTGCATACTCATTCCTTATTCAGCGATGGTGAACTTGTGGTGAGCGAGTTGGTGCGACGCGCCGAGGAAATGGGATACCGTTTCATCGGTATCACCGATCACGCTGACCGCAGTAATTTGGATCTCATTATTCCTCGGGTGGTACGAGTTGCGGAAGAAATCAATCAGTACAATCGCATTCAAGCAGTGCCCGGAATTGAGCTTACCCACGTGCCGCCTCCCACCATTGCACCTTTGGCGGTGGAGGCCAGGAAGTTGGGAGCGCGGTTGGTGGTTGTCCATGGGGAGACCATAATGGAACCAGTACTGCCCGGTACAAATCAGGCTGGGCTAGAGGCTGACATTGACATTCTTGCCCATCCAGGCCTGCTCACGCCAGAGGAGGCAGCCCTGGCGGCACGGCGTGGCATCCTTCTAGAAATCTCAGGCCGCAAAGGCCACTCTTTTACCAACGGGCATGTGGCTAGAGTGGCCCGGGCAGCAGGAGCTAGCCTGATACTCAACTCGGATGCCCATGCGCCAGGAGACCTGTTACCGGGGGAGATGGTCGAAAAGATTGCTTTAGGGGCTGGACTAGAGCAGGGAGACTTTCAGCAAATGCTCCACAATGCTGAGGAGCTGGTCAGGCGCAGGCAAGATGAGCACCATTAGCAAGAAACCCTGGAAAAGAAGGCTGGGCGTTGCCCTCGCCATTGCGATTTTGGCGGCATGGATTTGTTATGTGGCAGTTTTCGTCTACCGTCTTAACTATGGTGGGGGAGAGGTTCTCACTCCGGAAGTACAACAACTGGCCAGCCAAGAACTCCAGGAAGAATGGTTTGCCATATATCAACATGGCAACAGAACCGGGTACAGCCACACAGTAATCCGGCCACGGTCAGAAGGATACGCGCTTACCGAAGAACTGTTTCTCCGCCTCGACTTCCTAGGCGATATCCAGGATCTATTTACCAGGGTTCAAGCTAAACTGGAGCCAGACTTCTCCCTGAAATCTTTCACTTTTCGTCTCCAAGCCGGCCCCATTTCCTTCAATCTTAGCGGCGGTATCAAGGACGGAAGCTTGATGCTCGTAAGTCAAATGGCCGGTCAGGAACGCACTCAACAACTACCGCTCTCTCATCCCATTTATTTGGGTAGTGGGATGAAGTCATTCATTGCTCAACAGAGCTTGCGAGTGGGGACTACGTATAGGCTGGCGCTCTTCGATCCTTCCACCTTAAGTCAGACTATGGTGCCGCTGCGAGTAGAGGCTAAGGAAACAATCCAGATTGGTTCCCGAAATTTGGAGGCTTATCGTGTGGTATTGGAGTTTCACGGCGTCAAGCTCCGGACCTGGGTTAGCCCATATGGGGAGGTGCTCAAAGAGGAAGGATTTCTGGGTTTGACCATGGTGAGGACTGACCGCAAGGATGCTCTCGCCGGTTTCGCTGAGGCGACACCCGCTGAATTAGTGCATGAGGCGGCTGTGGTTCCAGATCGCACCATTGCTAGGCCCAGGCTGTTGAGACGTTTGCGCTTGCAACTTACGGGCATTACTAGTGAGGGTTGGGACTTGGCAGGTGGGAGACAACAGTTGAGCGAAGGAGAGCTCTTGATAGTTCGCGAGGTTTTGCCACAAATTTCTTCAGTGCAAATCCCGTTGAGCACTGCCGAGATGGCTCGGGATTTGCAACCGAGCTTGCTGATTCAGAGCGACGAGCCGATCTTGAAAGAGCAGGCCGCGGCCATTGTGGGTGAGGAAAAGGACGCTTTGCAGGCTGTTGAGCTCATTAGCTCCTGGGTCTATCACAATCTTGAAAAGCGGCCGACGCTATCCATTCCAAACGCCCTCGGAGTTTATAAGATGCGGGCCGGAGATTGCAATGAGCATAGCGTGCTCTTTGCTGCCCTGGCCAGATCTGTGGGTATTCCCACGAGGATCGTTGCGGGTCTACTGTACACGAAGGGCCGCTTCTATTATCACGCCTGGAATGAAGTCTACGTGGGGGAATGGGTTGCCGTGGATTCCCTGTTGAACCAAGTGCCTGCGGACCCCACGCATGTTCGGCTCATTACGGGAGAGTTAGATCGCCAGGTGCGGTTGGTGGGAGCTTTCGGAAGGCTAGGCATCAAAGTCATAGACTATGAATGAACCCATAGGTCACTTTTATGCGATTGGCTCGTCCTTGACCAACAACGGGTTATGATTTTTGTGCTCTGTCCGTTGTCTGTTGTCCGTTGCAGAGAAAAAGATTAAATCGAATACGACGGGCCACTGACCACTGACTACGGACACGATCAATCGGGGGTAGACCATGATTCGCCTGAAAGAACTTACAAAACGTTTCAAACAAGTCACTGCGGTGGGCAACGTGAGCTTGATGGTGGCGCCCGGAGAGATTTATGGTTTTCTCGGGCCCAACGGCGCCGGTAAAACAACCACCATCAAGATGCTCGCCGGAATCATGCGCCCAACCTCAGGGAGTATCTTTATTGATGGACTGGATTTGCTGAAAAATCCCATCGAAGTGAAGGCACGGGTAGGATTTATTCCGGATCGTCCATTTCTGTACGAAAAACTCACAGGGTCAGAATTCATGTCCTTCATGGCCAGTCTGTACGGGTTCAATGGGGCGGGACGAGAAAAGAGGATTCAGCAGTTTCTCGAACTCTTCGAACTGGCAGAATGGGCCAGAGAACTGGTGGGTAGCTATTCCCATGGTATGAAACAACGGTTAATCATGAGTGCTGCCTTGCTGCATCAACCCAGGGTTTTCATTGTGGATGAACCTCTTGTGGGCTTGGATCCCAAGGGGGCTCGGCTCATTAAAAGAATTTTCAATAGATTGAAACGGAGCGGTCTCACCGTATTCATGTCCACCCATACCCTTGAAGTTGCGGAAGAACTTTGCGATCGCATCGGCATCATCCAAAAGGGAGAACTCCTTGCAGAGGGTACCGTCACCGAGCTGAAGGAGTTGGCTGGCCAGGAAGACCCACGCTTGGAGTCTATATTCTTGCATCTGACCGGCGCTGAGACCGAAAGCACTGAAGATATTAGTTTTATTAACCAAGAGAATTCCTCAATCCCTTAATCGGTTTGGGCTATGAAAGTATTGACTTTACTTGCCCCACGCTGGTGGGGTTTCAGAAACGGTTTATTCTTTGGCGGTCGCCGATCCCTTATCAAAGCAGGTTCTCTGTTGGCCCTGGCTATTGGCTTCTGGGTCGGAATATATGTGATTTTCTACCGGGTGCTCCGCTATTTTCAGGCAGTGGAAGAATTTGGCGACCTGCTAGCCTACAAGCTTCTCACCATGGTGTATCTTACCTTTTTCGGGTTATTGATCTTCAGTAACGTACTGGTAGCGCTCAATACGTTTTTTCTTTCGCAGGATTTAGAAATAATTCACGCTACCCCGGTTTCCATAGGAGAGATTTTTGCAGCTCGTTTTCTGGATACGTTAGTTGAGAGTTCATGGATGGTACTGCTTTTTGGCATTCCAATCTTCACAGCTTACGGCCTTGTCTACCAGGCGTCCTTTGTCTATTATCTCGGTCTTGTCAGTGTAATTGTTCCCTACCTGATCCTGGCAGCAGCTCTGGGGATAACCCTCACCATGATCTTGGTGCAGGTCTTTCCAGCCCAACGCACCCGGGATATACTTTTTCTTCTTTCCCTCTTGGTGATCATTCTCCTCTTCTTTCTCTTCCGGTTTACGCGGCCGGAAAGGTTGGTGGACCCAGACGCTTTCGCCAGTGTGATCACTTATTTTCGAGCGCTCAGTGCTCCGGCCTCACCTTATCTGCCCAGCAGTTGGGCCAGTGAGGCGATTTGGCCTCTTCTGAGACCTTCAACCGTCTCCAGTGGTTTTTACCAGGGATTTTTGTGGGTGAACGGTTTGGCCAGTGTGGTGGTGTGTGCGTTTGTTGCGATTTGGGTTTACCCGGGGGGCTGGTCCAAGTCCCAAGAAAGCGGACGTCTGTTTGCTGGCAGATTTCTGAGCCTGGTTCCCAAGCAACTCAGGCCCAAAAAAGCGCGTCGCTCCCAGACTTTGGCTCTCATGGGCAAAGACCTGAAGTTCTTCTTCCGCGATAATACCCAGTGGTCACAGCTGCTCCTGATTTTAGCTCTTATTGTGCTCTATCTTTACAATTACAGCGTTTTACCTCTGGACAGTGTTATGGGGTCCACGTTTTATTTGCAAAATCTCATCGCCTTTCTGAATGTGGGTCTGGCCGGATTTGTCCTGGCCTCTATCGGCGTGCGTTTCGTATTTACGGCGGTGAGCGGAGAAGGCTTTTCATTCTGGATTATGCAGAGTGCTCCGGTGAGTATGAGGCGGTTACTGTGGAGCAAGTTCCTTTTTTATCTTACGCCGTTACTTCTCCTTGGTCTGATCCTGACCATCGCCACGAACGAATTGCTTCAAGTGAGTGCTTGGATGCGGTGGCTGGCACCCATCACCATTTTCTCTATGGTTTTTGGCATCACCGCTCTTGGAGTAGGCATGGGCGCTGTCTTCCCAGACTTCAAGGCCGAGAACATAACCCAAGTTGCCACAGGTTTTGGCGGGCTGCTCTACATGATCCTGGCTATGGGCTTCATAACACTGGTGGTTATTCTGGAAGCGGGGCCCGTCTACATCCTGTTCATGGCCCAGGCCCGCCACCATTCCCTCAGCTTTTTCCAATGGTTGTATGTTGGCGGCTCCATCCTTCTCATGGTGCTAGTGAATATTGTTGCTGTCTGGTTGCCTATGCACTATGGTATTCGAAAGCTAGCTGCCTACGAAGGGTAAAGACATTTTCCAGAGTTACTGTCTCTAAAATCGCAACCGGGAGGTTGCTCCTACAGGATCCGTATCAATGAATGCGATTATTGTAGGAGCAAGCTCTGCTTGCGAAATAGGCTAGCCTCAAAATCCCTCATCGCAACCGGGAGGTTGCTCCTACAGGATCCGTGTCTCTGCTTTCGATCGCCAAGAATGATGAGAGGTAACACATGCAAGAGATAAGATATCGCCCCATTGGTGTCATTCATTCACCCTTCAAAGAGACAAAAGGGATGCCCATTCAGCCTGCTGGAGCCCGGGGAGTGGCCGGCACCGTAGAGGTCATCCCTGAGTGTGGTGATGGTTTGAAAGATCTAGATGGGTTTTCGCATATTTTTCTTCTCTATCATTTCCATCTCTTCCAAGGATACTCGCTGATGGTGAAGCCCTATTTAGATGATTCTAGGCGAGGAGTCTTCGCCACCAGAGCGCCAAGGCGACCCAACGCTATAGGAATCTCGGTTGTGCGGCTTGTGGGAATCGAGGGCTGCACACTTCACATCGAAGACGTAGACATTGCCGACTCCACGCCCTTGCTTGATATCAAGCCATTCGTGCCGGAATTTGACTCGAGAGAGGTGGAACGAACAGGTTGGCTCGCCGGCAAGGCAGAGAGAGCAGCGGCAGCGGAGGCGGATGAAAGGTTCAAGTAATGTCCGTTGTTCCGCCGCAGGCGGAACAACGGACATAGGCGGAGCGCATAATGACCAATATCTTCCGAACTCTTTCCTTTGTTTTTGTAGCGGGATGTGTGGGTGGAGTGTTGAGTAGTCTCGTCGTTTGGAACTTTGGCAACCTGGGAGTCAATGCGGCCCTGGGTGTCAAGATTGCCCCTCAACTGACCCCTGCCTGGCTTTATCCCCGCATTGTCTGGGGTGGAATATGGGGATTTCT
>JAUVTM010000293.1 GCA_030601545.1 Syntrophobacterales bacterium | reverse complement strand
GAGAAATGGCTTACACCACAACATTGACCAACCTTCCGGGGACCACCACTACCTTGCGGATGGGTTTGTCCCCGATGAACGTCTTGATCCGCTCGTCAGCCAAAGCAACTTGCTGAACCTCCTCATTGGTAGCGCTCGGCGACACATAGACACGATTGCGCAATTTACCATTGACTTGAACCACAATGAGCTGTCGCTCTTCTGCCACTGCCTCCTCGTCCCATTGCGGCCAGGGTTCTTGCACCACGCTTTTCTCGTGCCCCAGAGTCTGCCACATCTCATCTGCAATGTGCGGCACCATAGGTGAGATCAGGACTATGGCCGTCTCCACTGCCAGACGAAGAACGGGAAGAGCCTCAGGACCGTAACGAACCTCAGAACGAAATTGATAGATGGCATTCACCAGTTCCATGACCGCACTGATGGCAGTATTAAAATGAAACCGTTGCTCGATATCTTCACTGACCTTTTTAATAGTCTGATGGGTCTTGCGATGCAAAGCCTTCAAATCACCGTCTACCGGCTCAGTGCCATCGTACGGAGAAATTCCCTGAAGTTTATTGAGCTCATCATGGACCAAGCGCCAGAGCCGGTTGAGAAAGCGGGCGCTACCCTCCACGCCACGGTCGCTCCATTCCAGATCCTTTTCCGGCGGCGAGGCGAAAAGGCAGAAGAGACGAACCGTATCGGCACCGTAACGCTCAACCAGTTTTTCAGGATCAACCACGTTTCCTTTGGACTTGGACATCTTTTCTTTACGGCCCATCTCTGCCAGAGTGCCACAATGACGACAGCGATAGACCTCCGGCTTCTCCTCTTGAGTATCTTCCGGGGCCAGCCAGCCGTGCTGTGAGCAGCGGAGCGTCTCTTTACAAACCATTCCCTGCGTCAACAAGTTGGTGAAGGGCTCGTCCTGCCCCACCATTCCCATATCTCTGAGCACTTTGGTAAAAAACCTCGAGTAAAGCAAATGGAGAACGGCGTGCTCAATGCCGCCGATATATTGATCCACCGGCATCCAGTAATCGTTTCTGCCTCTATCCAGTGGTCCTTCCTGGTAATCTGGACAAGTGTAACGCATGAAATACCAGGAAGATTCCACAAATGTGTCCATAGTATCCACCTCCCGCTTGGCATCGCCCTGACACGTGGGGCAGGTGGTCTCGACGAATTCTTTGAAGGTTGGCAGGGGTGTCCCGCCAGCAGGCGTGAGACTGGCGTCCAGGGGTAAAACGACTGGCAGATCTTCATCCGGCACGGGCACAATACCACATTCGTCACAGTAAATTATGGGTATGGGAGCCCCCCAATAACGTTGTCTGGAAATGAGCCAGTCTCGCAACCTATAGTTGATCGTAGCCTTACCCAGCCCGTTCGATTCCAGATACTGGTTAATGCCCTCTCTGGCAGCTGCACTCTCCAAGCCGCTGAATTCGCCTGAATTGACTAGGATCCCGTCTTCTTCGTATGCCGCTTCCATGGTGTCGCCATGCAGTTCGCCACCAGGCGGATTTACTACCACTTTCAGTGGTAGATCATAAGCCATGGCGAACTCAAAATCCCGCTGGTCATGTGTGGGTACCGCCATCACAGCACCAGTGCCGTATTCCATCAGGACAAAATTGGCAACGTAAATGGGCATACGCTCGTCCGTCATGGGATTGCGGCAGTAGGCTCCAGTAAATACACCTTCTTTTTCAAGGAGTTCGGAGGTCCTCTCACTCCGTTGTGTCCGTTTGGTCTTTTCAATGAATTCTTTGACGGCCGGTTCCTCAGGTCTGCCCTTGCAGAGTTCCAAGGACAGCGGGTGCTCCACGGCCAGACTCATAAAAGTTGCCCCGTATACCGTGTCCTGACGTGTGGTGTAAACTTTGATGGGGTCAGCAGAATTTTCCAAGGGGAAATGGATCATGGCCCCGTGACTCTTTCCTATCCAATTTCGCTGCATGGTGAGCACCCGCTCCGGCCAACCTGGCAAGCGCTCACAATATTCCAACAGCTCATCCGCATAATCAGTAATTTTGAGAAACCACTGTGCCATCTCCTTTTGTTCCACCGCATGACTGCAGCGCCAACATAGCCCGCCCTCGACCTGCTCGTTGGCCAGCACTGTCTGGCAGGTTGAACACCAGTTCACATAACCTTTTTCGCGGTATGCCAGACCTTGTTCATACATCTTGAGAAACATCAACTGTTCCCAGCGATAGTAAGAGACGTCACAGGTGGCCAGCTCCCTGCTCCAATCATAGCTGAAACCCATCTGTTTCAGCTGTTCTTTCATTTGGTCAATATTATTGTAGGTCCAGGTAGCGGGATGGCTCTCGGCCTTGATAGCAGCGTTTTCCGCCGGCATGCCGAAAGCATCCCAGCCCATGGGATGAATAACGTTGAATCCACGCATCGTCTTGTACCGGGCCACCACGTCACCGATAGTGTAGTTGCGCACGTGTCCCATGTGGATTCGTCCCGAGGGGTAGGGGAACATTTCCAGAAGATAATATTTGGGCTTGCTGGCATCTTCAGTTACGTAGAAAATCCGCTGATCTTCCCAAATCCGCTGCCATTTGGGTTCGATTTCGCTGGGATTATATTTGGCCTCCAT
>JAUVTM010000010.1 GCA_030601545.1 Syntrophobacterales bacterium | reverse complement strand
AAGCTTTAAGCGGATGTCAGTTTTCGCACTTCCGTTGTCAAGCATCTGTTGGTAAATGGCCGTGACTTGCTCCATAGCATCAGCGTTGCCCGGATCTTTCTCCAGTATTTGCTCATACAAAGGCACCAGTCTGTCAACAGGAACCTGCTGCTCGCTCTCCATGTGGCGCAGTGTTTTGATAGCTTTCGAGAACTGCTCGTTCTTCAGGTGAAGCTTCACCACGTTCAGCTGATAGCGATCACTATCTTTGGCCAAGCTCTTGACTTTCTTTGCCGCTGTTCGGTGCGTCGGATCGCTCGCCGCCAGCTGCTGGTAGAGCTCTAGGGCCTTTTCCATGTCACCAGCTGTTTCATACCCTACCGCCATCTGCCCCAGGAGCACATTGCGGTCGGTATCAGCTAACCCCTTCTGTTTATAGGTCTTCTCCAAGATCCGGAGACCTTCTCTGTGCTGCCCGAGTTGAATATGAGCCTTGCCAATCTGCAGAGAACATTCGATCGGTTGGAATCCTAATTTGGCAGCGCTTTGAAACTCCTGGATGGCCTCGGCGAATAGACCGATGTCCAGAAACGCTTGACCTCGATTGAAGACAGCACTCCCTTCCCCTTCTTGGACGGCGACATGCTCTGCTGGTTTGGCTTCTGAGGGTTGGCCGTGGAATTCGGCTTCCTGACGTTCGATGAGAGCCAGTTGTTTGCGAATAGATCCGCGAAAGCTCTCGTAGGTTTGACGGAAAGCTGGATCGGTAGAGGCTCGTTGCGAAAGGGATCCCAACTCTTTCAGGAGCTGTTGGTAGGCCTGGCGGGCTTCATCGAAAAGACCCTGAGAAAGGTAGAGCTCAGCCTCATTTATCTTTTCTTGGATCTCAGAGAGGCCATTGGCGCTGGAATGGTTGATATTGTCTGATTGCATGGTCAGGGAAGACCCCGGGCAACTGTCCTGCTACCATGGGAGGTGGCCAATCAATCTAGGCCGGTGGCGATTTACGAGAGCACGTAGTTCGGATCAATAACGTTAATCTCAAAATCTCCTTCTATGGTGGCCGTGCCACTCACCTCTTCTGGTAGCCCAGCTTTGCGGTAGCCTTTGACGTCATAGGGCGTCCTTTGCATGACCTCATCAGTTAGTAAGGCACCGTGGCGCTCACCAGTGCTGAGCAGGACAATACCTCTGACGGGGGCTACGGCCTCGGTGTCATCGCTGCCAAGGGTCTCCGGACCAAGAGCGATGATGGGGAATTGGATTTTCTTCAAGTCTTTCGGTTTGAGGTTCGCGAGAGGACCGGTAATTCCCCGCTTGATGCTGCGAAATGCCCCCTTGAAATCGGTCAGTCTGGCGTAACCTCTCTTGCGCAAACCCTTTACTTGGCCCTTGGAAACCTTGAAGATATTGACGACGGCCTCCGCAGGGATACCCAGGGTGTTGTTGACCACGTCGGCCAGGTAAATGCTAGCCTGTGCATCGGGAGTAATACCAGGGGACTCAGAAGGTATCTCCTCGACCAGGTCCAATACTGGTTCGGACTCTAAAGACTCCATGAACTCATCGGATTCCACCATGAACTCTTCAGTGTCCAATTGAGCATCCTTGAATGCTATTCCTTCATGGCCGGAAGTCGGCGCCACATCCTTACCAGCAAGACTATTCTGCAAGCTGGCAGTGGCCTGATTTAAACTCTGAACAGCATTCCGGATTGTTTTGACCTGCGAATCAATCGCAGCCTGGGCGTCCGGGCCAAGGGCTCCCTCTTGCTGCTGGCCTATATTTTGCTCAAGTTTGCTCAGCGCTGCACTCAGGTTTCCAGACAGCTCCTGGGCGTCTGTCAGTTGAGCTCCTACGGTCTTGTGCACGGTGTCAAAATGTCTCTCTAATTTCTCGAGGGCAGGCTTGCCAGTCATTGCTTTCAAGATCCGATCAAAGAATGTGGTAGTCTCCTGGTCAAGGACCTCCAAAGCATTGGAAAGTTGACCACTCAGGGCTCTGGCTTCTTGGATGAAGGGCTGCAGAGATGCAGGGATATCAGCCGGGACCATCTCAGGTGGCGGAGCCATTTCCGTTGGCTCTGCCGCTGGCTCTAGAGCCGGTTCTTCATCGAGAAGTTCCTCGAAAACTGGTTCCTCCTCGGGAAGTGGTTCCAGAGTTGGCTCTGCCTCGGGTATTTCTTCAGCTACAAGTTCTTCTTCAAAAAGCTCTTCCAGCAAAGGTTCTTCTTCAGGGGTAGCTGCCAGTGTTGGTTCCTCTGCGATGAGTGCTTCCAGTGTCGGTTCTTCTTCCGGAGGTTCTTCCAGCGTCGGTTCCTCTACTGCGAGTTCTTCCAGCAAAGGTTCTTCTTCAGGGGGAGCGACCAGTGTCGGCTCTTCCTCGAGCCCTTCTTCCAATATCGGTTCTTCCCCGAATAATTCGTCCAGAACTGGTTCTTCTTCAGCAGGAACTGCCTCCACAGGCTGCTCTGCGGCGACCTCCTCCAGTATCGGTTCTTCCTCGATTATTTCTTCCAGCGCCGGTGCTTCTTCAAGAGGCTCTTCCAATACCGGTTCTTCCTCGACTATTTCTTCCAGAATCGGCTCCTCAACTGGCGGAGGCTCGACGGCTGGTTCGGGCGCAACTGCTGGAGGTTCCTCTGCCGGCGGCTTCATCCGCTGGATCTCAGCCTTCACCCGCCTAAATTGACCGAGCAATTCGTCCATTACCTCGCTGCGCTCAGTCTCTGTGGGGGCTGGCTCCCGCACGAAGAGGTCGAGGCCACGTGTAGCTCCATGCAAAAACTGGACGGAGATCGGTGAGGCATCAGCCTTTGCAGCTCGTAAATATGTGAGCACCCCCAGGGACATTTTAGTCACTGCCATGCAGTGACGATCGTCACCGTGCTTGTCGCTAACGGCCTGGAGCTCTTTTTCAAAATTCTGTATGGACTCTGGAGTAATTTCCCAATCCAGAGTGAGCAGACTCTCCTTCAATTGAGCTAAAGGATCATCTTCGGCTTCAGCCGGCCGAGCAGGAACAGATTCTTCCGCTGGTTTCTCTACCGGTTTTTCGGCGAGCTCTTCGGGTGGTGCTTTCTCAGCAAGTGAAGGTTCCCGTTCCTCGGTCTTCTTTACGAAGAGTTCGTCTATGGCCTTGTCAATGTCGGCCTCTAATTCGCTGGCATCAACTCCTGCCAAGGGGTCGTCGGTCAAATCCATGTGCCCCTCCTTATGGCAACTGGCGGCTGTTACCGGGATAAAAGTTTGCGGCTAACATACTTTACTGTCCCCTTGCTGATCTCTCTCAGCGTTTCAAACACACCGTCGCCCTTGAGTGCACTGCCGCTAAACGACGAAACCTGGAGTTCCTTGTTAAGATCTTCCTGCAACTCCTCAACAGAGAGGATGGGAATGTTGGAACCGCCGAGGTCTCTCTTGTTGTACTGAAGGACGAGAGGGATTTCCTTAATGTCGATGTTATCCTCAGCAAGATTCTGTCTCAGATTTTCCAGACTCTCAACGTTCTTCTCTTTCTGAACTTTAAGAGAATCAGCCACGAATACGATGCCATCCACACCTTTGAGAACCAGTTTGCGGGTCGCATTGTACATGACCTGGCCAGGGACGGTATAAAGCTGAATCTTGATGCTCAGTCCCTGAATCTGACCGAGGGCCAAAGGGAGAAAGTCAAAAAAGAGCGTGCGGTCACCCTTGGTGTCGATGGTAACCATCTTGCCACGAACAGAGTCGGTCAAGGCCTGGTGCAGGTAAAGCAGATTGGTAGTCTTGCCCCCTCGCCCAGGCCCGTAGTAAACGATCTTACATTGGACCTCGTTTTTACTAAGATCAATAAACGACACAGTTACTGCTCTCCACCCAGAATAGGTATCAGTGTATCAGTCACTCTTGCGGTATTTAGCCGGATCAGTCCCAAGGAAACATCCTTGCCGAAAAGGGTAATAAGAATGAACCCTTTTCCCACTTTGCTGAAATGGATGTTTTCATTCTTGCCTTTGTGGAAGAGAAGAGCGAAGTCATCTTCTCCAATGAGTTTAGCAATTTCGGCGGTTGCGCCGAAATTGGCCGCAGAAAGTGCAGCTAAGGCCACAACATCCAGAGTGGCAGGATCGCCTCGATTGACAATAAGATTGCCGGAGCGGTCAACCAAGAGGGCGCAGTCAGCCCCGGCCCGGAGAAGATCTTCATCCAGAACGCTAATGATGTTATCTATCGATTCTTTGGATAAGACGAGATCCATACCCCCCTCACTTTTACTGGCTCCGCACTAGGTTAGAGCAGCGATTAAACACGTATGCTTTCAATTTCGCTACAAAAAAAGTCTCGGTATCTATAGCAGTATTGCTATAAAAATGCAAATACTTTTTTGTAGTAATGTCGCATGCCTGCAGGAATCATGCCGTGTTCAGCCCATCAATCGAACTGTCAATCTAACATGCGGCGGAGGGCGATCAGTTCTTGTTTGATCTCGCCCAGGGTTGGGTGGTGCGAAGAGTGATCTGAGGGGAGTTTTAGCTTTTTGCGGGCACCTGCGATGGTGTATTTTTCGTCATGGAGCAAGTTCTTGATGTGCAGGAGCATCTCTACATCTTTACGACGGTAGACCCGCTGCTTTGAAGGGGCGCGTCGCGGTCGGACCAGGGAAAACTCTCGTTCCCAATAGCGCAGCACATGGGTGGGAACGCCTATGATTCGGCTCACCTCGCCAATCTTGAAAAAACGCTTACTGGGAATGCTGTCTATCATGATCAAAGCACATAGCGTTTGAATAGAAGGTAAACAGCGAAAAGGAAAGGGACTAACGTCTTTGTCTCAACTGCTTGTTTACCGTTCACAGATTGCTCCGCATTGAATCTTGCCTTATCTGCTGTGTAATATGCAACACCACCGGCCAAATTTCAAGAGCGCATTTCAGCCTGAAATGCGGCGATGACCTTTTGGCTAAATGCCGTGTGGATTTCATTTACCTCCAGGTCAGTGAGACTGCGTTCTCCGGATCTGTAGGTGATGCGGAAGGCCAGGCTCTTTTTGTCTTTCTCTACCTGTTTGCCGTGATACTGATCGAATAGGGTGATGGATTCAGCGTACTGCGGCCGATGTTGTTCTAGATAGTCGAGCAAATCCTGGGCGGCGACAGAACCAGAAACGACAATGGCCAGGTCACGGTTGACTGCGGGGAATCTTGGCAAGGGCTTGAACTTTTTCAGAGGTACTGTTTTTTCTATGACGAGGTCGAAGTCGATGTCAAAAACATATATGGGGCCTTTGAGATCGAAGTTCTCTAGAACCCCAGGATGGACCTCCCCCAGGTCCCCCAGACAGGTGTCGGCAAGGAGGACGCGCACAGCGGCATCTGGCTTTAAATAAGGAGCTAGATCCGTATTGGCCCAACGAATATCTTCGACTTCGAGGCCCAGAAAGAGAGCCTCGAGCGCACCTTTGATATCGAAGAAATCAACGCTCTGAGTTGGCTCGTTCCATCCTACTGGCCGACGCATACCAGAGAGCAGGCCACAAAGGTTGAATCGCTCTTCAGGAAGTTCCTCATCTCCCCTGGAGAAAAAGACTTTGCTGATTTCAACGAGTCTCAAATTAAAGTTGTTTTGGCGCTGGTTGCGGGCGGCAGTTTCCAGCATACCTGGAATAAGTGAAGTGCGCATTACTGCCTGATCCTCGCTCAAGGGGTTGCGAAGGGGAAGGAGCCGCCTCCGCCGGTCATCCTCTTCGAGTTGCAACAGTTCAACTGATCGAGGGCTGATAAATGAGTAGGAGACGATCTCGCAGAAACCATGGGTTGCAAGGAGCTGTTTGGTCTGCTGTCGGATGACCTGATCTTCAGCCGGCCTGGCTGAAGCCAAGCGAGCCATAGGTGAAGCACTGGGGATGCGGTCGTATCCTGCGAGGCGGGCCACTTCTTCCATGAGATCCACTGCGTGGGTAAGGTCGGCGCGAAAGGATGGTGGATCTACCACGAGGAGGTCCTCGTCAACGGTGCGGACTTTCAACTGGATCGACTCCAAATGTTTACAGATCTCTTCTCTGGTGAGATCTGTACCAAGGAAGCGATTGGTTTTAGACACGTGGAGTTGTATTGATTTCTGCCTGATTGGAACTGGATAGACATCAATGCAGCCTGCGGCCAACTCACCATCGCCCAGTTCCACCATAAGCTGGGCGGCCCGATCCAATGCGGTCAGAACACCCTCAGGGTCTACCCCCCGCTCAAAGCGATAGGATGACTCGGAGCTTATTCCAAGTGTTTTGGCGGTTCGCCTGGTGCCAGTGGGTTGAAAATGGGCACTTTCGATAAGAACGGTATTGGTATCAGGAGTAATCTCCGAGTCAAGGCCGCCCATGATGCCAGCCAGGGCCACGCCGTGGCTGGCATCACAGATAAGCAACATATCTCTCTGCAACTGATGATTCTGGCCGTCCAGGGTTACGAAAGTTTCATTAGGTCGCGCCCGACGTACCACAATACGGTTACCGTCCAGACGGTGGTAGTCGAAGGCGTGCAAGGGTTGGCCCAACTCCAGCATAACATAGTTGGTAACATCTACTATGTTGTTGATAGGCCGGATGGACTGAGCCTCCAAACGCTGTCGCAGCCAGAGAGGAGACGGCTTAATGGTAACATTTTGCACCACCCGGGCGGCATAGCGAGGGCAGAGGTCCGGGTCCTCGGTGGTTACTGAGGTCAAAGTTTCTACTGGTGGACCGGTCTCCTTGAGGTTCATGGGAGGTAGAGACCACGGTAGCCCGAAGAGGGCCGCCACCTCCCTGGCGATGCCCACGAGGCTCAGACAGTCCGCCCTATTGGGGGTAATGCCAATATCCAGCACGACGTCGTCGAGTTCAAGAGCTTCAGCCAGGGGGGTTCCGGGGGACAAGTTGGAATCCAGGATCATTATGCCACTACCGTCTTCTCCCAGACCGAGTTCTTTTTCTGAACAAAGCATGCCTTGGGAGAATACGCCATGAATCTCAGCTGAACTAATCTCAGCACCCTCAGTCAGACAAGCGCCATCCAGGGCAAGAGGCACCATCTGAGCCTCAGCCACATTGGGAGCACCGCAGACCACATCCAGCGAACCTTCAGGTCCCTGCACCTTGCAGACCTGGAGATGCTCAATAGCGGGATGTTGCTTGATGCTTTGGATGCAACCCACCACAACCCGCTCCAGGCCGAAGTGGAAAGGCTCGATAGCTTCCACTTCCAACCCGGCCATGGTAAGCCGGTGGGCAATCTCATCAGGTGGAGCATCACAGCTGACCAAGGAACGAAGCCATTTGAGGCTAATTAACATTATCTAGTCCTCGAAGACATATTATTAGCAGACCGATTCTGGTCCTTCAGTCGTTAAGGTTCCAGCATGGCAACTGACGGAGTCATGGAGTACTGGAGTGTTGGAATAAGGCGAACTTATGAAATCCCAAACCACAAAAACTGAGGTTTCAGGTTTTAGTGTTCCCCGCTGCCGCTTCGCTTCAGACGGGATCTTCGACAGGTTTCAGTTTTTTTGTTTTTCTTCCCTGACACCTGACACCTGACACCCGACACCTGAAACCCTGAGATTTGGAATTTCTATTCCTCCAATACTCCAGACGTAGAGTCTTAGCATGAAAGGCTAAAACTGTTCTAAAAAACGAAGGTCGTTATCAAAAAACAAGCGGAGGTCGTTGATTCCGTACTTGAGCATGGCAATGCGTTCGATGCCCATGCCAAAAGCATATCCGGTAACCTCTTCCGGATCATAGCCAACCATTTTGAACACTTCTGGATGGACCATGCCGGAGCCCAGAATCTCCAGCCAACCAGTTTCCGAACAAACCCGGCACCCCTCACCCCGACACATGACACACTGGATGTCCACCTCTGCGCTGGGCTCGGTGAAAGGAAAAAAACTGGGGCGGAAGCGCAGATCCACATCCGCTCCAAACATCTGGTGCACGA
Organism: Syntrophobacterales bacterium; assembly: GCA_030601545.1. Taxonomy (GTDB): domain Bacteria; phylum Desulfobacterota; class Syntrophobacteria; order BM002; family BM002; genus BM002. The sequence continues at coordinate 8,292 of JAUVTM010000010.1, read as the reverse complement.
ACACGGTGAGCACACCTTTGAGATCACCGAACGAGACGTCCTTGTCCACCATGAGCCCCTCAACCTGATGGAACATGGGGGTGTGAGTCACGTCTGAATCGCACCGGTAAGCCTTGCCGGGTGCAATTATTCGCACGGGTGGTGGTTGTTTTTCCATAACCCGCACCTGGATAGGGGATGTGTGGGTACGCAAGACGATATTGTCCGTGACGTAGAAAGTATCTTGCATGTCTCGGGCAGGATGGTCTTTGGGGATATTGAGGGCCTCGAAATTGTAGTAGTCCAACTCCACATCTGGGCCCTCAACCACCTCGAATCCCAGACGCTGAAAGATTTCTGCGATCTCCATGCTGACCTGGGTGATGGGGTGCAGATGGCCACGGTGCGGCAACCTGCCCGGCAGGGAAACATCTAAGGTTCTAATGTGAGCAGAGACGGAGGTGGTGCGGGACTTAGCCTCTTCAAAAGCGCTTTCCAGACGAACGCGCGTCTCATTCAGAATCTTGCCGAGAACAGGACGCTCTTCTGCGGGGCTTTCCCCCAGTTTCTTAAACAGGTCGGAAAGCGTTCCCTTGCGTCCCAGGACATCGATGCGCAGCCGTTCCACATCCTTCGCGTTATCGATGCTTGCCAACCGCTCGATGGTTTCCTGAAGGAGGGTATCAATTTCTTGTTTCATCGTTTTGGGAGGAGAACATCTAGGCGTCCCGGCGGGCCAGTTCCGCGATCTGAGCAAAGCCGTGGGGATCGTTGACGGCGAGATCGGCCAGCACCTTACGATCCAGGCCTATTCCGGCCTTCTTGAGACCATCCATAAACCTGCTGTAAGAGAGGCCATGCATGCGGGCGGCCGCGTTTATCCGGGTGATCCAAAGTGAACGAAACTGACGTTTGCGAACACGTCGATCACGATAGGCATACCGAAGCGCCCTTTCCAGATTCAAGCGGGCTGCGCGCAGCGACTTGCTTCGCGCCCCGCGGTATCCCTTCGCCTGTTTCAGTATCTTCTTGCGTCGTCTTCTGGAAGCAACTGCGTTGGTGACGCGTGCCATGATACACCCCTATTCGTATAACAATCTAACCCTTGTCAAGAAAAAGAAGCATCCCTGGCGTCTGTCCGGGGTTCTGCACCCAACTGCCCGCCATTTCCCCGCGCTTATGCATATGGCAGCATCCGCCGAACTCCACGGACATTTGTGGAGTCAACAAGACCAGACTTGCGCAGGTTTCGCTTCCTCTTTGCTGATTTCTTCGTCAAGATGTGACTTCTGAACGCTTTAGAGCGGCGGAACTTTCCGGTGCCGGTAGTTTTGAAACGTTTGGCTGCGCCGCGATTGCTTTTCATCTTAGGCATTGTAACTCCCGTGTGGTCTCAGTACTACAAACGAACCAAAAAAGATATCTTCTCGTCCAGAAATTGTCAAGAGGTTTCTAGGTTGAGGAAGACGGCAGCGACAGCCCGCAAAGTTACGAGCGAGGAGCCAGTATCATGGTCATGTTTCTTCCCTCGAGCTTGGGCGTTTGTTCCACAACGCTTTCTTCTTCAGTGTCCGCAATGATACGCTCGAGGACTTTCAATCCTAGTTGAGAATGGGCTATTTCTCGCCCGCGGAACATTATAGTTACCTTTGCCTTGTTGTTCTCACCGAGGAAACGTTTGATGTGCCGCAGCTTAAACTGATAATCATGTTCTTCGGTCTTCGGGCGGATTTTCACTTCTTTTATCTGGATTATGGTTTGCTTCTTTCTCGCCTCCTGTGATTTCTTGCTCTGCAAGTATTTGTACTTACCATAGTCCATTATCTTGCATACAGGCGGCATTGCTTTGGGAGCCACTTCCACCAGGTCCAATTTTTCTGCCGTTGCTCGCTCCAGTGCTTCTTCCAGCGGCACTATCCCCAGTTGATCGCCGTCCACACCTATAAGACGGACTTGGGGAGCTCTAATCCTGTTATTTACGTTAACGTGCTTGTTTATTTTCCTTCCCTCCTTTCTGAGATGAAATTGAGCTTCTGGTGGTTAACTGAAATAGATTGTTTTGAACCTTTAAGAATCGAATCGGTTACCGCGTTTTCCTCCCTAACCAGTTCAACAAAATCCGCCACCTCCATGAGCTTCAAATCCTTACCGTCCCTTCGACGAGGTGAGACTCCAGCGGCTTCCACCTCCCTGTCGCCCACTACCAGCATGTAGGGAATCTTCTGCAGCTGTGCTTCTCTGATCTTGTAACCCAATTTTTCGTTCCGTAAGTCCTTTTCCACTCGGATACCACTATTCAGGAGCTGCTTGTAGAGTTCCTCGCCGTATGATTGATGTCGGTCGGTAACTGTGAGGATGGTGGCCTGTACCGGTGCCAGCCAGGTGGGAAAGGCACCAGCGTAATGTTCAATGAGAACCCCTAGGAAGCGTTCCATGCTGCCAAGAAGGGTGCGATGGAGCATCGCCGGACGGTGCTTTCCACCATCAGGCCCGATGTACGTTAGATCAAAACGCTCCGGCAAGGTGAAGTCGCACTGAATGGTGGAGCACTGCCAACGACGATTTAAGGCATCTTTCAGCAAGATGTCGATTTTGGGACCATAAAATGCGCCTTCACCGGCACAAACTTTGTAAGGGAGCTGTTTATCAGTAAGTGCTTTTTCCAGAGCGACGGTGGCCCTTTCCCAATCTTCGTCAGTGCCGATACGTTTCTCTGGTTGGGTGCTGAGTTCAATCTCGTACTCGAAACCGAATAAATCCAGCATGTCCAGGGCAAAATCAATAACCCCCTTGATCTCGTCGTTCAGTTGTTCCGGGGTACAGATAAGATGAGCATCATCCTGAGTGAATTGACGCACTCGTGTCAGACCATGAAGCACACCGGACTTTTCGTGTCGATGCACCACACCCATCTCAAAATATCGTATAGGCAGATCCCGGTAAGATCGAATTGTGGATTTATAAATGAGCATATGGGCCAGACAGTTCATGGGCTTGATGCCGTAGGATTGGCCTTCCACCTCTGTGAAGTACATGTTTTCCCGATAGTTTTCGAAGTGCCCCGACTTCTTCCACATTTCGGTCTTGAGCAGTTGCGGTCCGCTGACCAGGTGATACCCGCGGCGGAGATGTGCTTCCTTCTCAAAGGTCTCTATGATATGGCGGAGCAACGCTCCTTTGGGATGATAGATGACCAGTCCCGGTCCCGCCTCATCACTTATATGGAAGAGATCGAGTTCTTTCCCTAGCTTACGGTGATCTCGTTTTTTTGCTTCCTCAAGAAGTTGTAAATGTCTCTTAAGGTCCTTCTTGGAAAAGAAAGCGGTGCCGTAGATGCGCTGCAGCATTGGATTGCGCTCGTCACCCCGCCAGTAGGCTCCGGCAACTCCGGTGAGCTTAAAGGCTTTGACCTCACTGGTGTTAACCAAGTGGGGGCCGCGGCAGAGGTCGAGCCAATCATCCTGTCCGTAGACCGACACCACCGGCTCGTCCATCTCTTCCAGCATTTCGACCTTGTAGGTCTCGTTGCGCTCAGCGAACATTCGGATTGCTTCCTGCCGATCCAGTTCCCTGCGAAAGACAGGTAAAGCTCGCTGGATTATCTCCTGCATTTTAGCTTCGATTTGGGGAATATCCTCTACACTGAAGGTTTCAGGGTAATCAAAGTCGTAGTAGAAACCGTTTTCGATGGCGGGTCCGATAGTAATTTTGGCTTCCGGATACAGGCTTTGCACCGCCTGGGCCATGACGTGCGAAGCAGTGTGGCGCAGAATCTCCAGGGCCTCTTCGTTGTTCTGGTTCAGCGGTTCGATGGTGCAATCCTGTTCCAAAGGTCTGCTGAGATCAACGAGTTCGCCGTTTATCTTAGCGGCAACCACGGGGTTGCCCTTTTTCACTCGCAGACGTTCCAGAGCTTCCCCTGCACTTATGCCCTTTGGCAAGCGTTGGCTTTCGTCACTGCCAATTGATACGTTTATTTCGTCCATCGGTTTTCCATCTCAATAAATAAGAAAAGGCACCCGAGTTCTACCTCGCCGATGCCTCTAGCTGACTACTATTAGTTGATTCGCATGAAGGTCGTTATCAACACCTTTGAAGAGTAGGTCTGGTAGGCACGTGGGGATTTGAACCCCAGACCCCTACCGCGTCAAGGTAGCGCTCTCCCCCTGAGCTACGTGCCTATGATTAGAGCATATATTAAGTATCAAGACAGTTGGTCACTGTCAAGTAATATTTCCCAAAAGCCAGCAGGCAGTAGGCAGCAAGCAGCAAGCAGCAGGCAGATTTTAGATTGCAGATTTGTCCTTCGGACTCCCACCCTTCGGGCGGGTTCCCGGTTTCAGATTGCGGATTTCATCTTACAACAAATGACAGCGCAGCGTACTGACGGCGAAGCCGTAATGACAACGAAGCGCAAAGGCACGAAGTGTAATGACTTGTGGCTGCCTGCTGCTTTTCTAACTGTCCCCGGCTTCCTGCATAATGCGGACTCCCCGGACCATATATTGACCCCAGGACACAAGCGTGACCGCGCCAGTGAGGTAAAAAAGGGTATGTTTGAGAAGCGGATGGGGCGCAGCCAAGGCTGTTGCCATGGTGACAATTGCGGTAATGATCTGGGTACAGGTGGTCAGTTTACTGGCAAGGGTAGGTTTGATTTCAAAAGGTAGGTCTTGCATGAATAGAACGAATACCCCCAGAACGATGAGCACGTCCCGGCTGAGAACAATGACGGTGAGCCAGCTTGGAACCAGACCCTGGACGGCCAAAATTACGTAGGTGGTAACCAGAAGCAACTTGTCCGCCAGCGGATCTAGGAAGGCGCCCAGCCTGGATTTCTGTTTATACAGACGGGCTATCAGACCGTCGAGTGCGTCAGTGACTCCCGCTATTATAAAGACGAAAAGGGCCTCACTGAGGCGTCCTTCGAGGAGCAAAATAACCAGCACCGGTGTCAGCAAGATGCGCAAGATTGTGAGGAAATTCGGAATGGTCATGGCAGGAGAGGCTTACCTCTTGTTGAGGATAGTCACTGCTATGAAGTTTTCGTCGGTCACTTCAGCGCTGGTAACAAAAGTGCCAAAGTCGTGACCCTCCAGTGCACTCTCCAAGTCATCGAGGTTTCCCTCTAGAACGAGGGTAAAAGATCCCAGGTCGGCCTTCAGCTGAATCTGCCTGATTGCCTTTACCACAGGAATGCGTTGGAGGTGCTCCTTGATAAGGATGAGATCACCATAGAATCTCACTCCTTCAACCTGGAGGGTAACCTCCTTGGGGGCACGGGATACGGCGACAAAGGGAGCCAGCACACCATCCACCAGGTGCGGGGTCAAACGTTCTGCCAAGGCAGTAAAACCGTAGTCAGATGCTGCATGCTCGCTGAAAGGCTGGACCTGGACAGTGCCGGAGACCCGGGCAAGAATCTTACCACTTTCCACTCGCACTGCTCGTAGAGAGCCGCTAGCCATTCCAGTTGAATCCGTGCCGGCAGGTCGGTGAGTAACCTGACCCAGCAGGGCCACATCCGCTCCCAGAGCCTTAGCCAAGGCTTCACCCTGCTCATCACCCAACATAGGTTCCTGGTAGATGGGATCCTCAGGTAAGCTCTCCAAAAACAGATTCGGATCTAGTGGCACCAGACCCTGGGCAGACATGAGCTTTGCGAGAGCCTGAGAAAATATAAACTGTCGATGTTCCGAAAGGGAAGTCTGCCACCACCAATGCCAGGGGGCCTCAGGGCTGATGCGCTCAGCAACCAGGATCGCAATCCGGGGACGTTCGCTGGCAGGTAAAAATAGACCAAGACGGCGTAATGTACGGGTCAGCCCCTCGGTGTACAGGGTTGTCAGCACGGTCACCCGATATAGTCCAAATGTCACACCTTCGTGGACTATCTGATAGTCCTGGATGTAACTCATGGGCTTCTTGAGGATATGATCCAACAGGAGCGGATAATAGCGAACTATGCGGTCGGAAGGAAGGAGCCAGCCTAGAGCCTGTTCCACAGCAGCGCGTAAAGCCTCCTCCAGGGCCAGCTTTCGTGCGTCTGCCGAGTCCTGTTCCAGCATGGGTCTCGTGCCAGAGGCCACCAGCGGTCTGTTCAGATCTTTATCCTGGGCTCGGGCAGGAGAAGAAAGGGCGAAGAAGAACAACCACAAGACCAACACGACCCAAGAAACCTTGTATAGTAGAGCTTTCATCATCCCCTTAAACGGCGAATGTTAGCGGTTAGGAAGAGCCCTGTGGCTGGTTCTGCCGTCACTGCGCCAAGAGCGGTCATCTTCAGGGCTCCATTTTACTAGCATAGGGCCCGGTCATTTACAAGGGTTTTTGGCAGTAACGTCAGCTATGTCCGTGGAGCGGAGTAGGAGTCTTGATGGATCATCTTTATCCATATCCGTGGCATATTGGAGAGATGGAGTACTGGAGTGTTGGTATAATTTTAACTCTTTAGAGTTTCCGTGTTCCACTACTCCATTACTCCAACACTCCATAACTCCATCAGCTTGGAACCTCATCTAGGCGAAGATCCCTGCTGAAACCACCTGACCTGCACTAGCAATAATCTATGATGTGCAACTGTATACGTTGTTCGCCCCGCCAATGGTTCCATCTGGGGCTGAAGAGTAGCCACTGCGGAACCGGAGGTGGATGATCGGACTCAATGAAGTTGAAGCCAATGGCGCCGAGGTGTGCTTTTCCCTGCCTCAACCGCAACTGCAAATGGCACCCCTTGAGTATCTGCAGATTCTCCACCTGAAAACCTCGGCAACAGAAAACGGGCTCTGGATTGCCTACTCCGTAAGGTTGCATCCGTTCAAGATAAGCCATCAGCTCAGGATTAATCTCCTCAAGATGAACCATAGCGTCCACTTTCATTGTTCGGCTGATGTCTTCCGGGTCCATTTGCTCCTCCACAACGCTTTCGAATGCAGTGCGGAATTCTGCCAGTAGTTCCTTTCTGAGCCCCAGTCCTGCTGCCTGCTTATGGCCACCGAAACGCACCAAGTGATCTCTGCAGCTATGCAGTGCCTGATAAAGATCGAAAGTGCCAAAACTACGGCCGGACCCTTCCCAGTGTTGTTCCACTTGAGTGAGGAGGATGGTCGGTTTGTTGAAGCGTTCGACTAGGCGGGAGGCAACGAGACCCAGTAGTCCCTTGTGCCAGCCGGGTGAGGCAAGAACCAGTGAGCTACTTTGCTCCAAAGAGCTATCCGCCTCGACAAGGTACAGAGCCTCGGCCAATAGCTGTTTTTCCTCATGCTGGCGCTGACGGTTGAGTTCCTCGAGTTCAAAAGCCAGGTTCCGGGCCTCAGCAGAATCAGTACTAAGGAGAAAGCGCACAGCCAGGTCTCCGCTCGCCAAACGTCCAGGAGCGTTGAGACGGGGGCCCAACCGAAACGAGACGTCCCAGTCACTGATTGTATTTTTCTCCAGACCACAGATTGCCTTTAGAGCCCGCAGCCCGCAGTTGGAAGTTCGGGACAGTTCTACAAGACCGAAACGTGCGAGAATCCGGTTTGTGCCGGTGAGGGGGGCCATGTCTGCTAATGTGCCGAGGGCAACCCAGTCTAGATATTTCTTGAGGTTGGGTTGGTCAGCGGTGCTCCACCGGCCGGCGCGACGGAAGTGGGCTCGAAGCGCTGCGGCAAGGTAGAAGGCAACACCGACGCCGGCCAGATCCCTGAGTTCTTCTGTTTCTTCACTCCGTTTGGGGTTTACCAGGGCGGTGGCTGCCGGCAGGGAATGTGGAGGCAGGTGATGGTCGGTGACAATTACATCTAGCCCGAGTTTGCCAGCCAATTCGATAGCCTCATGATTCGTACTGCCGCAGTCCACGGTGATGACCAAAGTGACACCCTCGCCATGCAGAGTTTGGAGAGCTTTACTGTTGAGACCGTAACCTTCCTGAAGACGGTGCGGTATGTACCAACGTACTGTCCCATCTAAAGAGGAAAGGAAATGAACCAGCAGTGCTGTGGCAGTGATACCGTCAACGTCATAGTCGCCGTAGACAGCTACCTGCTCTCCTTGCTCTAAAGCTCTAACGATGCGAGTAACTGCTTTATCGAGATCTGGCATACTGTCCGGAGGGTGAAGGTTTTCTAGCCGGGGATAGAGGTAGTCGCTGGCCTGAGTTGTAGAAGTGATGTGACGGGTGGCGAGAATCAGGGCCACCAAGGGGGGTAGCCCGAGAGCCGTTTCAATCTCTTTGGCCAGGTTGTGATAGGGGGTTTTTAGCTGCCACTGGTAGCGGACTCCCTGGATCGTGTCTGGAGTGGACTCAGTGTTCTTCATGTGCTTGTCCTGCCC
>JAUVTM010000183.1 GCA_030601545.1 Syntrophobacterales bacterium | reverse complement strand
GGCCCTGAAATGAGACCGACGGTTTCAGGAAGAAGCTCCTTTAGTCCGGAGCGAAAAATGGCCACCGTGTGTGTGCCGCATACTTCCATGAAACGCACAGGGGTGCGCGATTTTTCCCTTATGGCCGTCACGACTCCTTTTGCCAGTTCCGGATCCCGATATTCATCCACGTATTTCATAAGCGAAAGTCTCCCTTGCGAGTTCAGTGCTGCCTCTTTTCGGACAAGGCCAAAATCTTGATGCTCAACCGCCAGTTTTTCAACTGAAACGACGCGTTGACGCCGAGAAACGGAGACACGGTGGAAATAAGCTTTGTTGGCGCTGGTTCCGCATCCTCATATGTCCCCATGGATGGTGTATTGCCAGCGAATTTGTCTTTTCTCCGCGTCGCCGTGTCGTCGTGTCACCGTGTCATCGGCCTTTCGAATCGAAACCATGGGGCGAGACACCTGACACCACCGCTACGGTTTTCTACTCTCTACTCCTCCAGCGTTGCGGCCCCCACAATTGCTTGTCCCAGAGAAATGCAACCGTCATTGGCCGGAATAAGTTGGGGTGTGTAGACTTCCAATCCAGATGCTCCCAAGCGGTCCTCCAGATTCTCCAGAAGAAAAACGTTTTGGAACACTCCCCCTGAACAGACCACCCTGTTGAGTCCGTGCAGCTTGCACAGCTGCAAACAGGCATCGGCAAACATTGTAATCAGAGTCTGATGAAACTTGCCGCTGACCAGTTCTGGCGCCACTCCTGAGACCACATCATCAAACACCTGGGCAAAGATTGCTGTGGGACTCAAAAGCAATCTATCTCCAACCTCTCCAAGCTCGTAGTGATATTTGTCCGTGGTGGGTTCCATGCATTGTTCCAGTTCAATGGCCGCCTGACCTTCGTAGGCAATGCGGTCCCTCACACCTATAAGTGCAGCCACAGCATCAAAAAGCCGCCCACAACTGGATGTAAGCGGGCTGTTAAATCCCCGTCGCATCATTTGTATGAGCACTGTAATCTGATCGCGGCCCCAACTTTGGAGCACAGGCAGGTCTTTCTGGAAAATCTCTTCCCCAAAACCGGCCCACAAATAGGCAACCGCCATCCGCCACGGTTCTTTAATGGCTTTTTCGCCACCAGGCATGGGTACATAGTCAAAATGGGCTACCCTCTCATAGTTTCGCTCATCCGCTACCAGGATTTCTCCTCCCCAGATGCAGCCATCATCGCCATAGCCGGTTCCGTCCAGGGCTAGTCCCAAAACTTTGTCCTCCAACCCGTGCTCTGCCATACAGCTCACTACGTGGGCGTGGTGATGCTGCACTGCCAGAGTGGGCAGTTCATCTTGAGCCAGAGCCACTTGGGTTGTCAGATAGTCTGGGTGGAGGTCATGAACAAGCAAGCGAGGGTTTACCTCTAGAATACGTCGAAGATGCCGGACTGTCAGTTCAAGGAACTCCAAAGTTTCAAGGTTTTCCAGATCACCAAGGTGCTGGCCGACAAATGCCCGATTCTCTTTAGTCAGACAAATGGTGCCTTTCAGTTCCCCTCCCAGGGCCAGGACCTCAGCCACCGGTTTTCTGAGAAAAACCGGTACTGGCACATACCCTCTGGATCTCCGAATTTGCCTGGGTCGGCCCCTGGCTACCCTGAGGATTGAATCATCACTGCGCAAGAGAATATCTCTGTCGTGGAAAAGAAAATAGTCCGCTATCTGTCCTAGCCGCTCCACTGACTCGAGGTTATCGATGGCAATGGGCTCCTCGCTGATATTGCCACTGGTCATGACCAGAGCGAGAAATGGATGAGAAAGGAGCAGGTAGTGCAGAGGAGTGTATGGGAGCATCACCCCGAAATAGCGATTCCTTGGAGCCACTTCGGGGGCGATGGTATTTCCCGGCCGTTTAGGAACAATAACAATTGGGCGTTGGGCGCAAGTGAGCAGTCGTCGCTCTTCATCTTTTACCAGTGCATACCGTTCAATCTGTTCCAAGCTCGATGACATGAGGGCAAGAGGCTTCTCTTCCCTCCCCTTCCGCGAGCGAAGCCTTTTCACCGCCTCATTTTGGCTGGCGTCAACAGCCAGGTGAAATCCGCCCAGTCCCTTTACGGCCACAATAGCTCCATGGCTAAGGTGCTTTGCTGCCTCAGATATCGGCTCTGAAATCTTTAGGTCTTCGCCTTTGCTGTCTGCCAGCCACACCCGAGGACCGCAACTCCAACAACCATTGGGCTGTGCATGAAAGCGTCGGTCAAGAGGATCGTGATATTCGCGGGCGCAATCGTCACACATAGTAAAGACTGCCATGGAGGTTTTGGGCCGGTCATAGGGAATGTCGTTAATGATAGTGTATCGTGGCCCGCAGTTGGTGCAGTTAATGAAAGGATAGAGATGTCGCCTGTCTTGCGGATCGAAGAGTTCCCGGAGGCAATCGCTGCAGGTTGTTGTGTCCGGCGATATGAGGGCTGCTCGCTCTTCACCCTCCTGGCTGGCCTTGATCTCGAAAGTGCTGTAGGCAGCGGCAGGGAGTTCCTCAGTTTCTATCTGGGTAATGTTTGCCAGAGGCGGGGCCGATTCAGGCAGTTCTTCGAGAAAATGGTGGAGAGCATCTCGGCCTCCCTCCACCTCAAGTTCCACGCCCTTCGGCGTGTTGGCTACGTAGCCGTTCAAGCGGTGACGGTGAGCCAGCTGATAAATAAATGGACGAAATCCCACACCCTGAACAATACCCTGGATGTGAACTCTAAGTCTCTGCGCCATCTCCTCCAGCTTTGCGGGCGCTCACCTGCTGCCTGAGCCACTCGGCCCAGCCATCCAACCCTTCACCAGTGCGGCAGGAGATCTCGAAAATCTCCAGATTGGCATTTAGCTGCAAGGCCCGCTCTCTTATTTTCCCCACATCGCAGTCGACGTAAGGGAGTAAATCAATCTTGTTAATGAGTAACACCCGGGACTCTTGAAACATCAGGGGATACTTAAGGGGCTTATCATCACCTTCCGGAACACTTAGGATCATGGCCTTCATGTCCTCACCCACATTGAACTCCGCTGGACACACCAGATTGCCCACGTTTTCAACCACCAATAGATCCAGGGTGTCGAGATCCAGAGCATCAAGACTAGACTTGATCATGTTGCCGTCCAGGTGACAAGCACCACCTGTATTGAGCTGCACCACCTGGACCCCTTTCTTGGCAATACGCTCAGCATCATAGGAAGATTGTATGTCTCCCTCAATCACTCCAATGCGGATCTCGTGGCGGAGAGCATCGATGGTCCGCTCAAGCAAAGAAGTCTTTCCAGCCCCTGGACCGCTCATCAAGTTGATGACAAGAATGCCGGCCTGGCGAAATACTCGCCGGTTGTCTTCGGCCAGGCGCTCATTGGCCTCTAGAATGTCACGTACTACAGGTATTTTCAGGGTCATTTTTCATTTCTCATGTGTTACGAGACGGGAGGTCGGGCGAGACGAGATGTCGAAGAAGAAAACCATTTTCTCTTTCCCGTCTCGCCAGTCTCGCTCGTCTCGCCAGTCTCGCCATGTATTTCTGTCCTCTTCCTGCTTGCCCTGAGCTTGTCGAAGGGCTGCCCAATGTCTGTTTAGCCGGTTTGCCAGTTTAGCCGGTTTTGCCTGTCTCCAATCTACAATCTTAAATCTTAAATCTGCCCGCTGCCCGCTGCCTGCTGCCTGCTGTCTTTTATTCGGCCTCAAAACTCTCCACACTCAGTTCCCGGCCACTCAACATTTTCACTCTGACACCCTGGCAGGCAGGGCAGCTGAATACCAACTCCCGCACCGTGAAATTCGAGCCGCAATCCTGGCAGCGGCATGTCACCTGAACCCGCTCAATATCCAGCTGTGCCCCCTCGGCCGGTGTTCCCTTTGTCAGAAGCTCAAAGCAAAAACGAAGCGACTCGGTCTCGACAGCGCTCAACTCTCCCACTTTCAGTGCAACGGAAAGCACACGGGTGACCTGGTGATTCCGGCTCTCCTGGAGGATAATGTCCAATACGGACTGGGCGATAGACATTTCATGCATAAGTCACTGTGCGATACATATACAGCTTGTCTGGGTTTGGTTGTATTCCAGCGGCTGCGTCCGGAAAGACCCTTTTTGGAGTGTTGGAGTAATGGAGCAAGGACGATTTCAGATTTTAGAATGCAGATTGTAGATTGCAACTGCAGATTTTAATTCTGAAATCTTAAATCTCAAATCTTAAATCCTCCCAGTTGGACTTGGCTCTTTACTTGGCCTTGCCGGGGTCTTTGCCACCTCCCATTCGATCCACCACCTTCTCATAATAACGCTGCTGTTCTTCCCACTGCACTGAGCCCTTTCGCATCGTGTTCAACTTCATTATGAGATAATTGATCTTCTTGATTTGGCGATACTTGGCGCTCTCGTCTTTTAGTGCGCTCAGTAATCCTTCAGCGGTTCTGATTTCCTTTTTCAACTCTAGCTCTGGAGGCAGGCAGTCAGCGTTCCTCAATACTTTAT
>JAUVTM010000330.1 GCA_030601545.1 Syntrophobacterales bacterium | reverse complement strand
ACCAGCTCAAGACTTTCACCAATCGACCACCTACAACACTTGTCAGGGCCGCATCCACCGCCGAAGAGTAAGAACTGGTGTTAAAATCCATCGAAACCAGAGGCTCGGTGATGTAGGCGAGGATGCCCTTAAGTCGGCCGGTGGCCTCCTGTTCCAAAACCTTGTTCACCTCTTCCTTGGAGACATCACGGCTCACGCGCCCCACAAAGTCAACCACGGAGACATTGGGGGTGGGAACGCGGATGGCCATGCCATCGAGTTTGCCTTTCAGTTCGGGAATAACCAGGGTCACTGCCACTGCGGCTCCAGTGGTGGTCGGAACCATGGAAAGAGCCGCAGCCCGCCCCCGACGCCGATCCTTATGCAACCCGTCCAGAAGATTCTGGCCCATGGTGTAGGCGTGGATGGTAGTCATCAAGCCGTGTTCAATGCCAAAAGAGTCGTGAAGAATCCGGACCACAGGCGCCAGACAGTTCGTGGTGCAGGACGCATTGGAAACAATGTCGTGGTTGGCGGGATCATAGGTGTCCTCATTGACTCCCAAGACAAAGGTTGCGTCGACGTCTTTTCCAGGTGCGCTGATGATCACCTTCCGAGCCCCAGCTTTCAAATGATTCGCAGCAGCTTCTCTATCCCTAAAAAGTCCGGTACACTCCAAAATTATATCCGCACCCAAATCCTTCCACTTCAGCTCGTCAACGTTCCTAATCTGGGTGCAGTGGACTTCCTTGCCCCCTATAATTAGATTGCCGTCCCGAACCTCCACCGGAGTGTCAAAACGACCATGAACCGAGTCATAGCGGAGTAAATGAGCCAACTCTTCTGGATCACTTAGATCGTTGATGCCCACTACTTCAACGTCCATTCCGCGCCCGATAATGCTTCTCACCACCATCCGACCAATGCGACCAAAACCGTTGATTCCAACCTTGACAGCCATATTCATATCCTCCCTCAGAAATTACTGTTGTTCCGACCAGGTCTAAATGATCTTTATTTTCTCAACCCTAACGTTGCAAACCTACACCGGCCACAGTTATTGGGTTAAAGTTTAACTCCATAACCAACGCGTCCTCCCTGGATTCGTCATAGTAACGAGGTCTCTTGTGCACAGCCACAAAACCTAATTTTTCGTATAAAGTCCGTGCCGCCCTGTTGTACCGACCCACTTCCAGCACCGCCAACCGCGCTCCCGCCACATGACCCAGTTGAAAACCGTGCAATAGTAATTGCCACCCGATGGAGCGCCGCCGGTACTCGGGATGCACTGCCAAATTCGTTATCTGGAGTTCATCAGCCACCAGCCAAAAACAGATGTAGCCCAGCACTGGACTGATGTGGTCTCCTCCCTTCATGCGGGCCACTCTCAGGCCACTGTAGGATTTCCCCAGCTCTGCCTCAAAAGAAGCTTTACTCCAGGGACTCCTAAAACTCGCCCGTTCTATGGCCAGCACTTCGGCAAGATCAGCCGGTCTCATGGGTTCAACACTGAAGCACTTACCAATATCATCCTCAAGCCGGAAATCTGAACCGCGGATAGCTGACCGAACATCCTCGGCTGACCTTGCCGTCTGGCTCTCTGCTGGCTGGTGGTCATGCACGAGATTCTACTCCACTACTTCTTGATCCAAAATCTCACTGGCCAATGAAATACTTCGCCGCCCATATTCCTTAATGCTTCGAGCCAATTCATCCACCTTATTGTCTGCGCGCGAATGTGCCAGCTTGAGGAGCATGGGTAGATTCAGGCCAGTAACGACCTCGATTCCCTCCTGATCGAGAAAACTAAGACTCAAATTAGAGGGAGTCCCGCCGAACATGTCTGTAAGCACAATCACTCCGTCGCCGTCGTCTACCTCATCTATTGCCTTGTCAATTTGCTGGCGCAGCTCGTCCACCGGCAAATCTGGGTCGAGTGATAATCCTACACAATTGTCCATCTTATCCACAATCAGCTCAGCGGTGGCAACGAACTCTTG
>JAUVTM010000011.1 GCA_030601545.1 Syntrophobacterales bacterium | reverse complement strand
AGTAGGGATTAGGCCGACGCACAAGACAGTATGCACAGGTGTGGAGATGTTTCGCAAGACCTTGGATGAGGGTCAGGCGGGAGACAACATAGGGGTTTTGCTGCGTGGGGTGAAGCGAGAAGACGTGGAGCGTGGTCAGGTAGTGGCGCATCCTGGTTCGATTATGCCGCACCGGAAGTTTAAGGCTGAGGCGTATGTATTGAAGAAGGAGGAGGGTGGGCGTCACACGCCGTTTTTCAATGGCTATAGGCCGCAGTTTTATTTTCGGACCACGGATGTGACCGGAGTGGTGACGTTGCCTGAGGGAGTAGAGATGGTGATGCCTGGAGACAACGTGTCCGCGAGCGTGGAATTGATCACGCCGATAGCGATGGAGAAGGAGTTGCGGTTTGCCATTCGAGAGGGAGGCCGCACAGTGGGCGCCGGTGTCATCAGTGATATTATTGAATAGCGAATTAGGGAATTCAGGAATTAAGAAATTAAGGAATTGGAAATCCCTGAATCCCTCAATCCCTAAATTCGAAATTGTCTTAACTTGAGGGCGGAGTAGTTATGGCAGATCAAAAAATCCGTATACGACTCAAGGCATACGACCACAAGTTGTTGGATCAATCCACCAACGAGATCGTCGAGACGGCAAAGAGAACTGGTGCCAAGGTGGCGGGACCCATACCTCTGCCCACCGAGATCACCAAATATTGTGTACTCCGTTCTCCACATGTGGACAAGAAATCCAGGGAACAATTCGAAATCCGTACTCACAAGCGACTATTGGATATTATCGAGCCAACCCAGCAGACAGTAGATGCTCTGATGAAGTTGGATCTGTCGGCGGGGGTGGATGTTGAGATAAAGCTATAAGGAGTGTCAGTTGTTTGTGGTCAGTCGTCAGTTGTATCCATATTATTACCTGGCTGACCTGGCTGCGTCCGCCGTACAGAGCGTGATGGCGCGCTTATTGCCGAAGCAAGTGGTTTCGGTACATCTGCAACGGACAACGGATAACTGACAACGGACACTCTCCAGAATGGAGAGTAAGTGATTGAAAATGGTTAACGCACTAATTGGCAAGAAATTGGGCATGTCCCAGTTGTTTTCCCCGGACGGTGAGGCCACCCCGGTTACGGTTATTCAGGCGGGGCCGTGTACGATCACCCAGATCAAGAGTGTTGAAAGCGATGGTTACAATGCCGTGCAGTTGGGCTTCGGCGAACGGAAGCCCCAGCGGACCAACAAACCTTTGCTGGGTCATTTCAAGAAAAGCGGCAAAGGCCCTTTCGCCGTGGTCAGAGAGGTGAGAGTGGACGATGTGGGAGAATTTGAGCTGGGACAGGAAGTCAGCGCCGATATATTTCAAGTGGGCGAGTTGGTCAACGTGGTTGGCAGGACCAAGGGTAAAGGCTTTGCCGGCACCATCAAGCGCTGGAATTTTTCTCGGGGTCCAATGAGTCACGGAGGCATGAACAAACGTTCTCCAGGATCCATAGGCTGCAGTGCTACGCCCTCCCGGGTGATCAAGGGAAGAAAGATGCCTGGTCAGATGGGCAACCGGCGGTCGACGGTCAAAGGGGTCATGGTGGTGGACGTCAGACCCGAAGAAAACATCATTCTCATCAGGGGTGCTGTGCCTGGCGGACGGAACGGAGTGGTGTTTATCAAGAAGAGCGGCAAATTCTAGCAAAAAAGCAGTTTCCGACGGGGAAGTTGCTACTGCGGTAGAGAGAAGAAAAGAGGCTGGTCATGGCAACAGTGGCCGTTTGCAATAGCAAGAACGAACAGATAGGTGAAATCGAACTGAACGATGAGGTTTTCAATGTCCAGGTCAAATCCCACCTGCTCCACGAAGTGGCGACCATGCAACTTGCCAAGCGGAGATCCGGGAGTGCTAGCACCAAAGGACGTTCTGAGGTGAGAGGTGGCGGTCGCAAGCCCTGGCGGCAGAAGGGGACTGGACGTGCTCGCGCAGGTACGAGGTCTTCGCCGATTTGGCGCGGGGGGGGCGTCACCTTCGGTCCTAAGCCGAGAGATTATACTCCCAAGGTCAACAAAAAGATCCGCAAGCAGGCCTTGAAGATGGCTTTGAGCAGCAAGTGTAAAGAGAATCAGGTGGTGGTATTGGATGGGCTTGGTCTTGATGAAATAAAAACAAAGGCTTTTATGGAAGTTTTGCAGGTTTTTGACATAGATAGTGTTTTGGTGGTGATTCCAGAGCGTGACGATGTTGTCGAAATTTCGGCCAGAAGTGTGCCCCATACGAAGGTGCTGCGCTCTGAGGGGCTGAATGTTTATGACATCCTCAGGTATCAGCATCTGATGTTAATCAAAGAGGCGGTGCCGAAAATAGAGGCTGCCCTGCTCGGGAAAGACACGCATAGCGCATAAGGTGAAGCACCCTGGGGTAAGTTATGAAAGATGCCTACAAGATTATCAAACGACCACTGATTACTGAAAAGAGCACGATAATAAAAGAGATGCACAATCAGCTGGCCTTCGAGGTGGATCGGCGGGCCAACAAGATAGAGATCAAGAAGGCTGTGGAGCGAATTTTCAAGGTTCAGGTGGAGGATGTGCGCACCATGAACTATCAGGGCAAACGCAAGCGGCTTGGTCGTAGCGAAGGTCGCAGGCGTCATTGGAAAAAGGCTGTTGTTACTCTGAAACCTGGGCAAAAGATCGAGTTTTTTGAAGGAGCTTAAGAGAGGAAATGTATGGCAGTCAAAACCGTAAAACCGACATCACCCGGGAGGCGCTTTCAAACCTATCCGACCTTTGAGGAAATTACTCGCACCAAGCCGGAAAAGAGTTTACTGCGACCATACAAGAGATCGGGTGGTCGCAACTCTTACGGCCGGATTACAGTGCGCCATCGGGGCGGAGGGCACAAGCGTAGGTATCGGATTATCGATTTCAAGCGTGAAAAGACGGACATTCCCGCCCGGGTGGCCACCATTGAGTACGATCCGAATCGTTCTGCTCGGATCGCGCTCCTCCATTATGCAGATGGTGAGAAGCGTTACATTCTCGCACCCGTGGGGATACAGGTGGGCGATACGGTGATTACCAGTGAGTCGGCCGACATCAAGCCGGGCAATGCTATGCCCTTAGAAAAGATTCCCCTGGGTACAATTGTCCACAATGTGGAAATGAGAGCAGGAAAGGGCGGACAGTTGGCGCGCAGCGCCGGAGCTGGGGTGCAGCTTATGGCCAAGGAGGGTCGTTACGGTTTGCTGAAGCTACCCTCGGGAGAGCTGCGGAGAGTATTGCTGGAATGCAAGGCCACCATCGGCCAGGTGGGAAATATTGATCACGAAAACATTAGCCTGGGTAAGGCGGGGCGCACCCGCTGGCTTGGGCGTAGATCCAAAGTGCGCGGTGTGGCCATGAACCCGGTGGATCATCCTCACGGAGGTGGCGAAGGCAAGAGTTCAGGGGGACGGCATCCAGTTACCCCATGGGGTGTGCCCACCAAGGGATACCGCACCCGTAAGTCGAAGCCGAGTGACAAGTACATTGTGAAGAGGCGCCCCAGGTAGGGCGCTAGGTTTGAGGAGGCAAACGTGCCGCGATCGTTAAAAAAAGGCCCTTTTGTTGAAGAGAAATTGTTGAGGAAGGTACTGATTGCTCAGGAGCATCGGGATCACCGGATGATTAAGACCTGGTCTCGTCGCTCCACCGTTGTTCCTGAATTTGTGGGTTTGACTATAGCGGTGCACAACGGCAAGAAGTTCATTCCTGTGTTCGTCACCGAGAACATGGTGGGACATAAGCTGGGTGAATTTGCTCCCACGAGGATATTCTACAGTCATGCGGGCGATCGCAAGAGTCGTCTGAAGGGCAAGAGGTAAGAACCTAGCGGCGACACAGAGCCGGCCGACCATAGGACGCGAATTATGGAAGTCAAGGCAGTTACTCGATATGTCAGAATCGGGCCGCGCAAGGCGCGATTGGTCACCGAGCTTGTAAAGGGAAAGCCGGTTGAGGAGGCCTTAACGATTCTCAGATTCGTGCCCAAGAAGGCAGCGCGGTTGGTGGATAAAACACTCCGGTCAGCGCTGGCTAACGCCGAGCAGAATCCTAATATCGATGTAGATACACTCTACATCAAGCGGATATTTGTGGATGGGGGGCCCACAATGAAACGTTGGCGGGCTCGGGCTATGGGACGCGCCACTAAGATCCTCAAGCGGTCCAGCCACATCACGGTCATTCTCGATGAGGCTTAGCACGGTTCATCTTATTTTGCCTGTTTAAAGCTGAAGACATTTTCAATGAATAGTGCAAGAAGATCTCGACACTTTAGACATTTTAGTTCATTTTAGGCACTTTGCCTTGGAGGTGGAATTTGGGACAGAAGGTACATCCGATAGGACTTAGGCTGGGCGTCATCCGGACGTGGGATTCCAAGTGGTTTGCCAAAAAGGAATACGCCAATCTCGTTTATGAAGATGCTGAAATCCGTAAATTCCTCAAAGAAAAACTTTACCACGCAGGGATTTCTCGGATCGAAATCGCGCGCGCGGCTGACCGGGCGAGGATCCGAATCCATACCTCCCGGCCAGGCATAGTGATTGGTAAAAAAGGTGCCGAAATCGAAGCCCTGAAGAAACAGCTGGAACAGATAGTCAGGCGCGAGGTAACGATCGATATCCAAGAGGTGCGCAAGCCGGAAATGGATGCCGTTTTGGTTGCCGAAAACATTGCTCTCCAGCTGACACGCCGGGTCGCTTTTCGTCGCGCCATGAAGAAGGCTGTGAGCTCGTCATTGAAGTTCGGTGCCAAAGGAGTACGCGTGGCCTGTGCCGGTCGCTTGGGGGGTGCAGAAATGGCCAGACGTGAGTGGTATCGCGAAGGTCGGGTGCCGTTGCACACGATCAGAGCTGATATTGATTATGGCACTGCGGTGGCCAAGACCACGTACGGGGTAATAGGCGTAAAGGTTTGGATTTTCAAGGGTGAGGTTCTTACCTGAGCAGATCCAGAGGGATAGCTAAGTATGTTAGCACCGAAGAAGGTTAAGTTCCGGAAAAAACAAAAAGGGCGAATGAGAGGCAAGGCCTATCGCGGCAGTAGTCTGATATTTGGTGATTATGGTCTGCAAGCCACTGAGCCCTCGTGGATGACCGCCCGACAGATTGAGGCGGCGCGTATCGCCATGACCAGGCATATCAAGAGGGGCGGTAAGATTTGGATCCGAGTTTTTCCAGACAAGCCTGTTACCAAGAAACCCACCGAGACCAGGATGGGAAAAGGCAAAGGGTCTCCTGAGGGCTGGGTTGCAGTGGTTCGCCCTGGTAAAATCCTGTACGAGATGGAAGGTGTGCCTGAACTAGTGGCCAGGGAAGCCTTCAGGTTGGCTGGCCACAAGCTAGGCTTTGGCACTAAATTCGTCAGCCGGGGAGGAAGTTGATGAAGGCTAGCGAATTCCGTGATCTGAGCGTTGAAGAGTTGGAAGTAAAAGCAATAGAATTGGCGGAGGCGCTCTTCAACCTGAAATTTCAACACGCCACCGGTCAGTTGGACAATACAGCCCAACTGAAAAGAACCCGAGTAGATATTGCCCGGGTAAAAACTGTTCTAGGAGAGAGGCGAAGGGCAAATGAGGACTAGAGTATGAAAGAGAGAGGTCTACGGAAAACCCTAACGGGTACTGTCATTAGCGATAAAATGGACAAGACCGTGGTGGTGCAAGTCGATAGGCTGGTCAAACACCACACCTATAAAAAGTACGTACGGAGACGCTCTAAACATAAAGCTCATGATGAAAATAATGATTGCAAAAAAGGCGATCGAGTGGTGATTCGTGAAGCGAGGCCTTTGAGTAAGACCAAGCGGTGGCGAGTGAGCCAGATCGTTGAAAAGGCCGCCACCTAGCGGAGTGAGCAATGATTCAGACAGAAACCAAGCTGTTGGCCGCTGACAATTCAGGAGCCAAGAAGCTCTATTGCATAAAGGTCCTGGGCGGGTCACGCAAGCGTTACGCTCGGGTGGGAGACATCATCGTGGTCTCAATCAAGGAGGCCATTCCCAACGCCAAGGTTAGGCCTGGAGATGTGATGAGAGCAGTGGTGGTAAGGACTAAGAAAGAAATTAGGCGGCGGGATGGCTCCTATATCCGGTTTGACGACAATTCTGCAGTATTGGTTAACCAACAGCGTGAACCCATTGGGACCAGGATTTTTGGGCCGGTGGCGCGTGAACTGAGAGCCAAGGGATTTATGAAAATCATCTCTCTGGCACCAGAAGTACTCTAGCCCGGGAAGAGATTTGATGGCACAGAGAAAGAGATACCATATCAAAAGAGACGACATGGTCATGGTTATTGCCGGGAAAGAAAAGGGTAAGACCGGCAAAGTTCTGAAGATTTTTCCCAAGAAAGACCGGGCCGTAGTGGAGAAAGTCAACTTTATCAAGCGCCACATGCGGCCAGGGGCACACAGTCGCCAGGGAGGTATCGTGGAAAAGGAGAACCCGATCCCAATTTCCAACCTCATGGTGGTGTGTGGCAAATGCACTGATCCCAGTCGGGTGGGACGGAGGGTGCTCGAGGACGGCAAGAGCGTTCGCTACTGTAAGAAATGCGATGAAATAATAGAGTAGCAAAGTATAGGAAAAGATAGAGGGTTCGTTCGATGTCCAGATTGAAAGAAACGTATCAGACAGACTTGATGCCTGCTCTCACGAAAGAGTTTCGTTACACCAGTGCAATGGAGGTACCCCGGCTGGAGAAGATAGTGCTCAACATGGGATTGGGAGAGGCCATTCAAAACATCAAGGTGCTGGATGCCGCAATGGAAGAGTTGACCCTCATTGCTGGACAGCGTCCGGTGGTCACCCGAGCGCGCAAATCCATTGCTTCTTTCAAGTTGAGGGAAGGCATGCCCATCGGATGCATGGTAACCCTCCGAAAAGGAATGATGTACGACTTCTTTGACAAGCTGGTTAACGTGACACTACCTCGAGTTCGTGACTTCCGGGGTCTGTCTGACAAATCTCTCGATGGCCGAGGAAACTTTACCCTGGGTATCAAAGAGCACATTATTTTCCCGGAGATCGATTACGACAAGATTGACAAGATCAAGGGGTTGAACATTACCATAGTCACCACAGCCAAAACCGATGAAGAGGGTAAGGCCCTGTTAAAAATGATGGGTATGCCCTTCAGAAACTAATAGGACGGAGGAGGTAACCTTGGCAAGAAAGGCACTTATCGCCAAAGCAAAAAGAAAACCGAAATTTAAGGTGCGGTCATACAATCGCT
Source organism: Syntrophobacterales bacterium (assembly GCA_030601545.1). Lineage (GTDB taxonomy): Bacteria > Desulfobacterota > Syntrophobacteria > BM002 > BM002 > BM002. The sequence goes on along the minus strand of JAUVTM010000011.1, from coordinate 8,956 downwards.
GCCCTCTTTGTGGACGCCCCAGGGCCTTCTTGCGCAAGTTTGGCATCTGCCGCATCTGTTTCCGGAACATGGCCCTTCGAGGCGAACTTCCCGGTGTAATAAAGTCAAGCTGGTAGCAAAAGGAGCAGCTCCATGGTGATGTCGGATCCTATAGCAGATTTTCTCACCCAGATTCGCAACGGGTGTATGGCAAACTTTGAACGGGTGGATGTTCCTTCCTCCAAGATGAAGTTGAGCATCGCTAAACTGCTAAAAGAAGAGGGCTATATTAAGAACTACAAGCTCGTCAAGGATAAAAGACAAGGCAGACTGCGACTCTATCTGAAATACGATGCAGATAATGTTCCGGTGATTGGTGGTATAGAGCGTATAAGCAAGCCAAGTTGTAGAGTTTATGTGCACCACGATAAGATTCCCCCTGTACTCAATGGCTTTGGCACCGCAATCCTCTCTACCTCAAAAGGCCTCCTAACTGACCGGGAGGCCCGCAAGCAGAAGGTCGGAGGGGAGCTTCTTTGTAAGGTGTGGTAGAGCCCGGCTGCAAGGAAACCAGGATCCACTGAGGAGGATCTTACATGTCTCGTGTTGGTAAACAACCTGTTGAAGTTCCAGCAGGCGTGAAAGTAAATCTCCGGGGTTCGGAGATCGAAGTAAGTGGGACCAAGGGTACACTCACGCGTGAACTTCCACCGCGGGTAAAGGTGGAAATGACCGATGGCAATATTACAGTGAGTCCGGCGGATAGCGGTAGGGAGGCGAGGGCGCTCCATGGGTTGACCCGAACCTTGATCAACAACATGGTGGTGGGTGTGACCAATGGTTATACCAAGATATTGGAGATTAGCGGCGTTGGCTATCGTGCCGATGTTAAGGGTGATACCCTCCATCTGAGTTTGGGTTATTCGCATCCCATTGAGTTCAAGTTGCCAAAAGGAATACAGGCTTCAGTTGACAAACAGAACCGCATTACCTTGACCGGTATTGATAAGGAACAGCTGGGTATGGCCGCCGCTAAGATTCGCAACTTCCGCCGCTGCGAACCTTACAAGGGCAAAGGCATCAGATATGCCAACGAAGTGGTGCGGCGGAAGGTTGGTAAGGCAGGAGTAAAGTAACTAAGCGTTCAGCGCTCAGTCATCAGCTGTCAGTTTTTTTACAGTCGAAAGCATTTAGAGCAACAGCAAGTATATAACAAGGTTGGCAATCTTGAATCCGCAATCGGGATAGAAGCAGTTGCTGACCGCTGAGAGCTGAAAGCTGATCGCTATAAAGGTGTGAGATATGGCATCGAGAATGAATCCTCGGCAGCAGGCACGGCTCAAACGGAAGAGAAGTATACGCAAAAAGATATCAGGAAGTCCGGAGCGACCAAGGCTTAGCGTTTTTCGGTCCAGTAAGCACATCTATGCCCAATTGATCGATGATGACAACGGTGTGACCTTGGTTGCCGTCTCCACCTTGCATCCAAATGTTCGCCAACAAGAAAAGGTCAAGGGTAAGATCGAGGACGCCAAGAGGGTGGGCAAGATGATTGCCGATGAGGCCAAAACGAAAGGGGTTACCGAGGTAGTATTTGATCGCAACGGTTTCTTGTATCATGGCCGAGTGCGAGCTCTTGCCACGGCGGCCAGGGAAGCAGGACTGGAGTTTTAGGAGCTGTCAGCCATCAGCCCTCAGCAACTGAAGACTCAAAGCTGATTGCTGAACGCTAAAAAAGGAGATAAGCCCTTGTATGAAATGGACGCAACGGAGCTGCAGTTAATTGATAAGGTGGTACACATTAGCCGTGTGGCCAAGGTGGTGAAAGGCGGGCGGCGCTTCAGCTTCAGTGCCATCGTTGTGGTGGGTGACGGGCAGGGCTCAGTGGGTGCTGCTTTGGGAAAGGCGAACGAGGTACCAGAGGCAATCCGCAAGGGAATCGAAATCGCCAAGAAGAACATGTTTGATGTACCTCTTATCAACAACACCATTCCCTATGAGATTCTGGGTAAATTTGGTGCAGCAAGTGTACTCCTCAAACCTGCCTCTGAGGGCACAGGGGTAATTGCCGGAGGTGCTGTTCGCGCCATCATGGAGGCAGCCGGTGTCCACAACATCCTCACCAAATGTCTGGGTTCAAACAACCCTCACAATGTGGTGAAAGCGACCATAGTTGGATTGCGTATGCTGCGCAAGCCAGAGGAGATTGCCAAGAGACGCGGCAAGACCCTCGATGAGATCAAGGCTTAATCTTGTTAGTCGGAAGGCGGAACCAGGAAGAGGTTACAGCATGTCCAAGGAGATCAAGGTAAGACTTATTCGCAGTATGGTAGGAAGACCAGAAAAACATCGGAAGATTCTGAGAAGCCTTGGTCTCACTCGGATGCACAAGACGGTTACGCTCTATGATACCCCTCAAATTATGGGGGCAATTCGTAAGGTGCAGCACTTGGTGGAAGTATCTCAGGTGTAAAGGATTGCTCAAGGTTCCACCTCTTGAGCATAGTGGGTTAGCGATGAGACTTGATGAGTTGAAACCTCCTAAGGGAGCGAAGAAAAAAGGCAAGCGGTTTGGACGTGGGCCGGGATCAGGACGTGGCAAAACAGCTGGCCGGGGTTCCAAGGGCCAGCTGTCACGCTCGGGAGGAGGCACGCCACCCGGATTCGAGGGTGGTCAGATGCCTTTGCAGCGCCGGCTTCCCAAAAGGGGCTTCCATAATCCCTTCAAAAAGGCCTACGCGGAGGTCAATGTCAGGGATCTGGATCATTTTGATTCTGACAGTGTAGTGGATGAAGAGATTCTCCGCCAGAGGGGGCTGGTAAAAGGGCAATGCTATGGCGTCAAATTGCTGGGTATTGGCGATATTAGCAAACCGCTTACGGTGAAAGTAGACCGGTGCAGTGCCGGGGCACGTCAGAAGATTGAGGCAGCCGGGGGCAAGGTGGAGACAGCGTGAGGCCTCAGATTTTTTGTCCAATATTCCAAGTGCGAAACGTAGTGGAGCACTAACTTGCTTGGTGGATTCCAAACAATAGGGAAGATTCCCGAGCTCAAACGTCGTATCCTGATGACCTTTGCGCTTCTGGCCGTGTATCGGATAGGCGTGCATGTGCCAACGCCAGGAATCAACGCTGAGGCCATGCAGGCGTTTTTCGCCCAAGCACAGGGTACTCTCCTGGGGCTCTTCGACATGTTTGCCGGCGGTGCTCTCAGCAGATTGTCTGTCTTTGCTCTGGGAATTATGCCTTACATCAGTGCCTCCATTATTCTCCAGTTATTGACTGTGGTCATTCCCTATCTGGACCGGCTCAACAAAGAGGGCGAGGCGGGCCGGAAGAAAATCACCCAATATACTCGCTATGGCACAGTGCTTCTCAGTCTCATCCAAGGCTTTGGCATTGCCGTCGGCCTGGAAGGCATGAGCGGACCTGCGGGCGAGATGGTGGTCCTGAGTCCAGGATGGAGCTTTCGATTGATGACGGTTATCACCCTTACCGCGGGCACAGCTTTCATCATGTGGCTGGGAGAGCAAATAACCGAGCGGGGGATTGGCAACGGCATTTCGCTCATCATTTTTGCCGGCATCGTTGCTAACATGCCGGCTGCCATTATCAACACTATACGGATGTGGAAAGCCGACACACTCTCCACCTTTATGATACTCATCCTGGCGGTGATGATGATTGTCGTGGTGGCTATAATCATTTATGTGGAAAGAGGCCAGCGTAAGATCCCTGTGCAGTATGCCAAACGTGTTGTTGGCCGCAAGATGTATGGAGGGCAGTCCACTCACCTGCCGCTCAAGGTAAACACAGCAGGAGTAATCCCGCCGATTTTTGCTTCCTCCATTATCATGTTTCCCGCCACCATTGCCAACTTCATCCAAATTCCCTGGATGAAAACGGTTGCCGATGCAGTGGCGCCAGGAAAGCTGGTGTACAGTCTGCTGTATGTGGGCTTTATTATTTTCTTTTGCTATTTCTACACCGCAGTGGTTTTCAACCCGGTAGACGCTGCTGAAAACATGAAAAAGTACGGAGGCTTCATCCCTGGCATTCGCCCGGGTAAGCGTACCGCTGACTACATCGACCGGGTGCTGTCACGAATAACATTTGGTGGTGCTATCTATGTCTCAGCGGTGTGCGTGCTTCCCACTATACTCATTCAGGAGTTCAGGGTTCCGTTCTATTTTGGTGGTACTGCCTTGCTGATTGTGGTGGGTGTGGCTATCGATACGGTGGCACAGATAGAATCCCATATGTTGACTCGTCACTATGAGGGTTTCATTAAGAAATCAAGAATGAAGGGTAGACGATAACAATCATTCGCGAGGCGAACGTTGCAGTGGTTGGTTTGTGTTGGTTCAGTTCCTGTTACAGATCTTCTTAACTACGGAAGATGGAGGGTTTTATGAACATTATTTTGCTGGGGCCACCGGGAGCAGGAAAAGGAACTCAAGCTAAGATGCTCGTTGAAGAGTACCAGATTCCTCAGATTTCCACGGGAGACATTCTGCGAGCTGCCGTCAAAGAGGGGAGTCCCTTGGGGAAAGAGGCTAAAGCTCGCATGGACAAAGGTGAGCTGGTCCCCGATTCGGTGGTAATTGGTATCGTCGAAGAGCGGATTCAGCAGCCTGACTGCGCCAAAGGTTACATGTTGGATGGTTTTCCCCGGACTGTTCCACAGGCAGAGGCCCTGGATGGGATGCTGAAGAATCTTAGCTCGCAGATCGACCACGTTGTAAGCATTGAGGTGGCCAATGAGGAGCTGGTCGAGCGTCTCACCGGGCGGCGCACCTGTCGCGACTGCGGTGCCGGTTTCCATGTTATGTTTGATCCGCCGGAAAAAGAAGGGGTGTGCGACAAGTGCGGCGGCGAACTTTATCAACGGGATGATGATAACGCGGAGACCGTGACTTCACGGTTGGAGGTCTATGAGTCCCAGACCCTGCCGCTCATCGACTATTATACGGCTCGAGGGAGGATAAGGTCCATTGACGGCGTGGGGGATATCAAAGAAATCTTCGGGCGGGTCACTCAGGTACTTTCCTGAGGGAGGAATGAGCGCTTTGATTCATTTGAAATCTCCGCGAGATCTAGAGAACTTCTGCGGCATGCCAATCGCATAGTTGCGGTTGCTGTGGGCGGCAATAGCCACCGTCGAGGCACGGGCAGATGGAGAGGGGTTTATGAAAGTGCGGGCTTCGGTTAAACGTATGTGTCGAAAGTGTAAGATTATCAAGCGTCACGGCGTCGTGCGTGTCATTTGTGAAAATCCGAGGCACAAACAGCGCCAGGGATAATAAAGGAGGGTAGAACCATTGGCACGGATTGCAGGCATTGATTTGCCGAAAAACAAGCGAATTGAGATAGCTCTTACTTACATTTACGGAATCGGCCGTACCACATCGCAAAAGATTCTGGGCAAGGCCAGTGTGGACCGCGACACCAAGTCAGATCTTCTAACCGAGGAGGAGATCAACGCCATTCGCCGAGTCATTGATAGTGATCACCAGGTGGAAGGTGACTTGAGGACTGAGGTCTCCATGAACATCAAGCGGCTTATGGATCTGGGTTGCTATCGAGGGCTTCGTCACCGACGGGGGCTGCCGGTTCGTGGACAGCGAACCCATACCAATGCCCGCACTCGTAAGGGACCTCGGCGATCCATGATAGGTCGACGCAAAAAGCAATAAGAGGTAGGTGGAGAAATGGCCAAACCAAAGGGCAAAGTTTCCCGGAAAAAGAAGGAACGCAAGAACATACTAAACGGCATTGCTCATATCCAATCAACTTTTAACAATACTATCATTACCATCACTGACACGAATGGCAACACGATAGCCTGGTCCAGTGCCGGCAGTCAGGGTTTTAAGGGTTCCCGCAAGAGCACGCCTTTCGCAGCGCAGCTTGCTGCGGATGACGCAGCAAAGAAAGCGCAAGAACACGGGGTGCAGAACATTGAGGTTTACGTAAAAGGACCAGGGTCCGGCCGAGAAGCTGCCCTGCGTGCCCTACAGGCAGCCGGCTTTAACGTCACACTCATCCGAGATGTAACGCCCATTCCCCATAATGGGTGCCGTCCACCCAAGAGGAGACGGGTATAAGTAAGGAGGTTTACTTTGGCTCGATATACCGAATCCGTATGTCGCATCTGTCGCCGCGAAAACCTTAAATTGTATCTGAAAGGCGACCGCTGTTATTCGGACAAATGTGCCTATGAAAGACGCAGCTATCCTCCGGGCCAGCACGGCCAGGGGCGAAAGAAGTTTTCCGACTACGGCATCCAGTTACGGGAAAAGCAGAAGGTGAAGCGCATGTACGGTCTGCTGGAACGTCAGTTCCGCTTCTACTTCCACAAAGCCGAACGGCAGAAGGGGGTTACCGGCACGAACCTTCTCGTTCTCCTGGAACGACGGTTGGACAACGTGGTCTACCGCATGGGTTTTGCGAATTCCCGGGCTCAGGCCAGGCAGCTGGTGCGCCACAACCACTTCGTCGTCAACGGCAAGCGGGTTAACATTCCGTCTTATCTCATCAAAGAGAATGACACCGTTGAGGTGAAAGAGAAGAGTAGAAACATTGTCCCCATTGCAGAGGCAATGGAGGCCGTAGCCAGACGCGGAGTGCCGCAGTGGCTGGAGATGGAAAAAGACAAGTTTAGAGGGACAATTAAGGGTTACCCGGCTCGCGACGAGTTGACCATGCCCATTCAGGAGCAGCTCATTGTGGAGCTTTACTCCAAATAGACGGCCCCCCTGGCCTGATCCTCGGCATCTGTCTCCTGCTTATCTTCTCACATTTGGCCGGTTGGGGTTCTCATAAGAGGAGTTACAATGCATAAAAATTGGCGTGAATTGATCAGCCCAAAACGTTTGGAACTGGATGCAAAGACCGCTTCTAGCTTTTTCGGAAAATTCGCCTGCGAGCCTTTGGAGCGAGGCTTTGGCATTACCATTGGTAACGCCCTGAGACGCATCTTGCTGTCATCGCTACAAGGTGCTGCGATCAGCTCGGTGAAAATAGATGGGGTTCTGCATGAATTTTCCACCATTTCCGGAGTTCGGGAAGATGTAACCGATATTATCCTGAACTTGAAAGAGGTCAGACTCAAACTGCATGGAGAAGAGAGCAAAACCATCGAGGTGGACAAAGTAGGCGAGGACACGGTTACGGCAGGTGATTTCGTCTGTCCGCCCGAGGTGGAAATTCTCAATCCAGAGCAGCACATTGTCTCTCTGTCAAAAGACGGCAGGCTACAGATGGAGATGCAGATCAAAAGCGGGAAGGGCTACATTCCGGCTGAACGCAACGTGGAAGAGGATGCTGCCATTGGAGTCATTCCCATGGATGCTATTTTCTCCCCCATTCGCAAAGTGAGTTATGTGGTGAGCCAGGCCCGTGTAGGCCAGATTACGGACTACGACAAGTTGACTATGGAGATCTGGACCGATGGCAGTGTGCTTCCAGAAGATGCTCTGGCTTTTGCTGCAAAGATTCTGAAAGAGCAGATGGCCATCTTTATTAATTTTGATGAGGAACCAGAGATCGAAGCTCCGGAAGAAGAGGTAGAGGAACCTAAACTGAACGACAACCTGTTTCGTTCGGTGGACGAGCTCGAATTGTCAGTACGTTCTGCCAACTGTCTCAAGAACGCGAATATCCGGTTGATTGGCGAACTCGTCCAGAAAACCGAAGCGGAGATGCTAAAGACAAAGAATTTTGGCCGAAAGTCGCTCAATGAGATCAAAGAAATTCTGGCGGAAATGGGCTTGTCGCTGGGTATGAAGTTGGAAGACTTCCCCTCAAGGGAAGAAATAGAGGCGAGAAAGGAACAGGAATAGATGCGACACGGCAAGAGTGGGAGAAAGCTGAATCGCTCTTCCAGCCATCGGTTGGCCATGTTTCGCAACATGGTGACTTCGCTGCTGGATCACGAACGGATATATACCACCCATGCCAAGGCCAAGGAACTCCGGCGCTGGGCTGATTGGATGATCACCTTGGGCAAGAGGGGAGATCTCCACGCCAGACGCCAGGCACTCCAGGTCATACGCGATAAGGGGGTGGTTCACAAACTATTTACCGATCTGGCCCAGCGTTATCAGGCCCGAAGCGGTGGCTACACTCGTACGGTAAAAGTAGGTTTTCGGGTTGGTGATGGCGCCCCATTGAGTCTCATCGAGCTGATGGCCGGGGAGACTGTGAAAAAGAAGAAGAAGAGGAAACGCAAACCCCGCAAAGCTGTAGAAGCTGCACCACCAGCGGTTGAGGAAGCAGTAGAGGAGAAAGCTGTAGCGGCAGAGGTCTCAGCAGATGAGCCGGAAGAGGCAGTAGCAGAGGAAGCTGCCGAGAAGAAGGAAGAAGAAGGGCAAAGCAGCGAAAAAGGTGGAAGCTGAAGCACCGGCCACTGAAGAGGTCTCAGAGCCTGAGTCAGAGAAAGCTGCAAAAACTGCCAAGGAAAAGAAAGGTAAAACCAAGAAAGGCAAAGAAGGGGACGAGAAGTAGTAGTTCTCCTTTCAGGGCATCAGATAAAATCCAATGCACTTTCGCTGGTGATCATTCAGCCCAGTGAATTCAACGCCTACCTGATTGGCCTTAACCCGTCTGACGACTGCTTTCAATTTAATCCAGTTCCTATCATTGTTATTGAGCAAGAAGTTTACCTGGATGGTTTCTCCTGCATTTAAGGAAAGGCTTCTCTGTCTTGCTTCAAATCCTGCCCCGCAAACAGATAGCGTTGTTACGGTCATGAGGTGCTGCGCGCCAAACGTGTCCCAGTACTCCCCATGCAGTCGCACCTCTTTGCGGAAATATTTTCGGCTGTCGAAAAGAATAGGAAAAGACTTCCCGCACTCACATTTTGCCCGGACCGGTTTGTTGTGAAAATGTTCAGGGACTGTGGTGTAATGACATTTCTTACACAAAGGGCATTCCACTGTAGTTGTTCCACAGTGGCTCAAGAATACCTTCAATG